>NZ_JBEOPQ010000029.1:0-59153 GCF_040310285.1 Pseudomonas sp. HY2-MNA-CIBAN-0224
GGAAAAAGCTTCGTTAACTGTTCGCTATGTCTCCGAACAAAGTGTTCGCGATGTCCCCGGTCCATACAGGGAGAGGGCTAGGGTGAGGGGGCTCTTAGATCAAGATCAAAAGATCGCGAGCAAGCTCGCTCCTACAGGGTCTTTAGAATCAATCACTTATTTAGTGTTTGATAGGAGCTGCCGCAGGCTGCGATCTTTTGATCTTTAAAAGATCGCAGCCGTAGTTCCTGGGCAGCTCAGGTTTGCGGGTTAACCCAGCACTTCGCTTAGCGGGATAAAGCCGACCCCGTCGCCTTCAGCCAGAGTGCTGCCTTCAAGCACTTCCACCAGCCCATCGGCCCAGGCGGCACTGCGCAAAACGCCTGAGCTCTGGTTTTTGTAAATGATTGCCCGGCCTTGATCCAGCCGGCCACGCAGGTACTCGCGGCGATTACCCGGCTTAGCCCAGACAAACCCGGCTGGCACTTGAAACTTCAACGGCGCAACGTCTTGTACGCCCTGACGGCGCAACAGGTAAGGCCGGGCCAGCAATGCAAAGGTCACCAGTGTGGAGGCCGGGTTACCCGGCAAGCCAATCACCGGCACACCGCGAAAATGCCCAAACGTCAGGGGTTTTCCGGGTTTGATCGCGAGTTTCCACAGGGCCAGTTCGCCTTCTTCACGCAGGGCTATCCCGAGGAAGTCCGCCTCGCCCACCGAGACACCGCCCGTGGACAAGATCAGGTCAACCGCGCCCAGTTCTGCCAAACGCTGCCGGGTGGCAGGCAGGTCGTCCGGCAAGATACCGGCGTCGACCACCTCACACCCCATGCGCTTCAACCAACTGCACAGCACCACGCGGTTGCTGTTGTAGATCTGCCCCGGCCCCAACGGCTGGCCTGGCTCGATCAGTTCGTCACCGGTCGACAACACGGCCACTTTGACCCGGCGAACTACCTTGAGCGTGGCGCAGCCCAGAGACGCGGCTAACCCCTGCTCGATCGGTCCCAACCGGGTACCTGCCGTCAGCACAGTTTCGCCCACGGTGGTTTCCTGCCCTTGAGGACGAATGTTCTGCCCCACGGTCAGTGCCTCAGTGAACAACACCCGCTCATCAGCCTGGATCTGAGCGTTTTCCTGCATTTCGACGCAATCGGCGCCCTGCGGAACCGGCGCGCCGGTGAAGATCCGTGCGCAGGTTCCCGGCGTCAACGGCTCAGGCGCTTGCCCGGCAAAAATCCGCTGGCTGACAGGCAGCGGTTCGCCCGTCCAGTCAGCCAGGTTGAGTGCGTAACCGTCCATGGCGCTGTTGGGCCACGGAGGCAAATCAAGGCTTGCCACCAGGTCATCGGCCAGGACTCGCCCGTCACTGTCGGCCAACAGCACTGACTCGCTATCACGGATCGGCGCGGCCTCGGCCAGCGCCAGCAATTGCGCCAGCGCGACTTCAACGGGCATCAACTCGCCCGTGCGCCCCGGCTTACCCACGGGTTTCACAGGCCGGTGCCTGCTTCAAGTGCGCGACAAAGTTGCAAGGGCGGTGACGGGCATCCAGTTGCTCGGCCAAAATGCCGTCCCAACCGGTACGCACTGCGTTGGTCGAACCCGGCAGGCAGCACACCAGCGTGCCATTGGCCAAACCGGCCAAGGCGCGTGATTGCACGGTCGAGGTACCGATATCGGCCACGGAGATCTGGCGGAACAATTCGCCAAAACCATCGACCTGCTTGTCCAGCAGGCAACTCACCGCCTCTGGCGTGCTATCACGCGCAGTAAAGCCGGTGCCGCCGGTGATCAACACCACTTGCACTTCATCATCGGCAATCCAGGTCGCCACCTGGGCGCGAATTTTATACAGGTCGTCCTTGAGCAATACCCGCGCCGCCAAATGGTGCCCGGCCTCGCTCAAACGATCGACGAAGACTTGCCCGGAGGTGTCGGTTTCGAGGGTCCGGGTATCGCTGACGGTTAACACCGCAATGTTCAAAGGAACGAAAGGCGCATCAACTTTGGCTTTCATAGACGGGGTCCGGTTGTAGGAAAAACAGGTGGGTGTTATATCACGCCCTTATTTGCCAGACGGAGCGTAGCCCATTCATGCAGCCGTTTCAGAGTTCGATTTTGCTTCTGGCCGGGGGCCGGGGCCAGCGTATGGGTAGCCAGGACAAAGGCCTGGTGCCGTGGCGCGGGCAGCCGCTGATTGCTTATGTGCAGCAAGCGGCGCGTGCGCTGACTGATGACTTGATCATTTCCTGCAATCGCAACCACGACCGCTACGCCGCCTATGCCGACCAGTTGGTGAGCGATGGCAATGATGACTTTGACGGGCCGCTGGCGGGCATTCGGGCGGGCCTGGCGGCAGCTCGGCATTCACACCTGCTGGTGCTGCCGTGCGATGTGCCCAGGGTCAATGACGAGCTGCTCAGCACCCTGCTCGCGGCAGCCGCCCTCGCGCCGGACACACCGCACATGGTGCGTCAGGGCGAACACTGGGAGCCGTTGTTTTGTGTGATCCCGACGGCATTGGCACCGGCATTCGAAGCGGCCTGGCACACGGGCGAACGCAGCCCGCGAAAAATCATGCTCCAGCTCAATGCACAGCCCGTACAATGCCCCGGAAATGATTCACGGTTAAGCAACTTCAACACTGCTGACTTACTGATATAAGCTAACGCGCTGTTCTTGTGGCTAACCACGGAACTTGAGAGCGATGTATACGTCTCAAGGACAGTGATTAATAACAGCACCCCTATTTGTTGGAGATAAACATGACTCATCGGACTCTGGCCGCTCTTATGCTCACTGCAGGCCTGGCCGCCCTTGCTGGTTGCTCCTCGCCAAGCGTGATCACACTCAATGATGGCCGTGAAATCCAGACAGTCGACGCCCCTAAGTACGACTCGTCGTCGGGCTTTTACCAGTTCAAACAATTGGACGGTAAAGAAACCCGCATCAATAAAGACCAGGTTCGTACCGTTAAAGAACTGTAAGCCTTCGGGTTTATGCGTTAAACAACAAAACCCGCCAAGTGCGGGTTTTGTTGTTTAACGCGTCTGCAAAAAATCTGGCCGTTGCTGAGACTGCGCGATCAGAAGCGATAGGTCACCGAGCCACCAAAGCCGTTGGCGCTGTTTTCATACTTGGCGTCGTAGGTCAGGCCCAGCGCGGGCTGGCTGTCATGAACCTTGATCGGTTGTTCCTTGAGGTAGGAATAGGCAACATCGAAGGTAAGGTTATCCACGGGTGTCCAACCGGCACCCACGCTGAATACAGTCCGGTCTCCCGTAGGAATTCGTACCGAGCGGTCAGTATTGTTGGTGGGGGTCTGGTCCAGCGTTAAACCCGTGCGCAACACCAACTGCTTATTGACCCGATACGCCGCACCGATGGCATGCGACCACGTGTCATGCCAGTTCTGCACCTCGGTGATGGAGGCCAGCTCGCTGCTTCCGTCGGACACGCCGGAGTTGTTGACGGTGATTTTCTTCAACTGGCTCCAGCGGGTGTAGGTACTGCCCGCATAAAGGGTCCAGTCATCGTTAAGTTGATGAGTGACCGAGAAGTCTACCGACGACGGCGTGGTGATGTTCAGCTTGGCGCCGTATCGCTGCGGCCCGCCGTCCACCAGATCAGAGAGCAGGCCGGAGGCGTTGGTGTGGCCGCTCAGGTGGTAAACCACTTGCGAGTGATACGTCACACCGAAGCGGGTGCTGTCCAGCGCTTGCACCAACAGCCCGGCGTTAAAACCGATGGCCTTGTCGTCACCCTTGATCTTGACGGTTTCATTGCCCAGGCCAAACGCCGGCACTTTGGAGTCCAGCTCGCCGGTGAGACGGTTGAACGTCGGCCCGAAACCCACCGAGACTTTGTCGTTGAAGGCATAGCTGACCGTCGGCTGGGTAGTGATGACTTGCACTTTGCTTTTGCTGCCAAAGCCGTTGCCCTGGAAGCTGCTCTCATAGTCAGTCACCAGGCCGAACGGGGCATAAACGCCCAGACCAAAGGCCCAATGCTCGTCAATCGGGGTGACCAGGTAGCCGAACGGCACGCCAATGCCGGGTACCATGTCGCCTTTGTTGGTGCCCGGGTTATCAGCGCCAAACTGCGTAGAGCTGGCGTCCTTGATGGTGGATTTGGCATCCAGGTAGGTGGCGCCAACGCTGACTTCGTTTTGCTTGAGGCGCGACATCCCGGCAGGGTTGCCATACACGGTGCTGGCATCGTCGGCAGAAGAGGAACGCCCGGCAAAACCGGTTCCCATCCCGCTGACACTTTGTTCGTTGAGGGAGAAACCACCGGCGAGCAGTTGAGTCGAGGCAACAGCAACAGAGAGCGCCAAAGCGCTTTTGAGCATTTTTTTATTCATTATTAGAACTCGAATGAGTGGGCAGCGCTGAGGAAGCTACCAATCTTCGAGGAGGCAGTTTATGAAGAGTTTTTCATGTTTGTTTTTGTCCGACAATCCGGGCGTTTTCAGCGACTTTGGCTAGTTTTTCGGCCCTCATTAGGACCCATAAGCCCTAATCTGACTGCCCGGTTTTGTCTGGTTTTTACGCGACGCTCAATTACCAATCAAGGTGGATCCGGCTCTCGAAAAAGCGCTCTTCGCCGGTCAGCGGGTCGGCAAAACGCAGGCCCTGTGCCAACAGCTTCAGGGGCTTGGCATAGTCATCCACAGCATCCTTGATGACCTCGGGATAAAACGGATCGTTGCAAATCCCCGCCCCCAACGCTGCCATGTGCACGCGCAACTGGTGTTTTTTGCCCGTGACCGGGTACAGCGCATAACGCCACAGATCGCCGTTTTTCTCACACACTTCGACACGGGTTTCGGTATTACTGGCGCCCGGCCCTTCTTGCATACGGAAGAACGGCTCGCCCTCTACCAGACGGCTTTTGTGCACCCGCGGCAGCGCCAGCTCAGGCAAGGCCCGGGCAATGGCTTCGTAGCGTTTTTCAATGTTGCGCGTAGGGAATAACGACTGATACGCCGAGCGGCTGGTCGGGTTCGCAGAGAACAGCACCAACCCCGCCGTGTGCCGGTCGATCCGGTGCAATGGCACCAGATTGGGGTTATCCAGCGTGCGGATCAAACGGCGCAGCAGGGTTTGCTCGACGTACTCGCCCGCCGGGGTCACGGGCAGAAAGTGCGGTTTGTCTGCCACCACCAAATGCTCGTCGGCATACAAAATGGTTTCTTGCACCGGAATCGGCGTTTCGTTGGGCACTTCGCGAAAATAATGAATGCGCAGGCCTTCTTTGTACGCCAACTGCGGGCTGATCGGCACGCCATGGGCGTCCAGCACCCGGCCACGGGCGATTCGATCTTGCCATTGCTCACGGCTGATGGCCCGAAAGTGCTCGCACAAACAGTCGAGTACCGTCCGCCAATGACCCGGTGGCAAGTACAAGGTGCTGGCTTGATGCTCGGCGGCGTTGAAAAGCTGGGTCGACATAAAAAACTCTGGGCAAGAAAAGCAGCCCGCGATTATCGCGCACAGTGCGCCACAAGCTACAGCAGAAAGTGGGCGACCTGCTCAGTGTCAAACGGCCAGTCCAGCTCAGCGCCGGTGTCGACCCGACGCAATACGGGGATGCGCAAGCCGTAGGCCTCGACCGATTCTTCACTGTCGGCGATATCAACCAGTTCAACCAGCAAGCCGTTATCCAGCACCAACGGCATCACGACGTCTTCAGCCAATTCGCACAGATGGCAACCCAAGGTGCCGAACAACTGACATTCGGGAAGCATGATCATTAACCTGTGTGGGGGTGGGCATTAGTTTAGGAGCCTTGTACGGGCACGTCGACCCGCCTGTCGGCAGCGCTTGTGCAGCCCAACTGATCAGAGCAATCGCTTTACACCGCTGCTTACGACTACGCTACGTACTGGCGTGCTCTTGTGGCCCATACAGAGTGCTCAGCTAGAAAAATGAGTGAAGGAAGCGCTTAGTGTTTGCCAATTTGTTAATCATCCTCGCCTCGTCGCTGGTGGTCATTGCCCTGTTTCGACGCCTGAAACTGCCGCCGGTGCTGGGTTATTTGTGCGTCGGCCTGTTCATCGGCCCAACGGCGCTGAACTGGGTCAATAACAGCCCGGACCTGCCGGACCTCGCCGAGTTGGGGGTAGTGTTTTTGCTGTTCTCGCTGGGGCTGGAGTTCTCGCTGCCCAAAATGCTCAAGCTGCGCCGCGTAGTCTTTGGCCTCGGCAGCCTGCAAGTCATCTGCACCGCCGTGGTACTGGGCGGCCTGCTGCTTGCCTTTGGCATGTCAGCCAGCAGCGCCTTTTTGCTGGGCGCAGGCCTGGCCCTGTCTTCCACGGCCATCGTCAGCAAAGAGCTGACCAGCCTGGGGGAAATTTTCAGCCCCCACGGCCAGAACGCGATTGGCGTGTTGCTGTTCCAGGATGTGGTGGCCGTATTGCTGCTGACGCTGGTACCGGTGTTTGCCGGCAGCAGCGATCAGGCCTGGTATTGGGCTCTGCCGATCACCTTGGGCAAGACCATCATTCTGTTTGTCGGCTTGCTGATCACCAGCCGCTTCGTACTGCCGCGTCTGTTTCACGAGGTGGCGGCCTCACGTTCTGCCGAACTGTTTGTGTTGCTGGCCCTGGTGATCGTTCTAGTCACGGCCTGGTTGACCCACTTGCTGGGGTTGTCCCCGGCGCTCGGCGCGTTCCTGGCGGGCATGTTGCTGGGTGAAAGCCATTACCGACACCAGATCGAGGCCGACATCCGGCCTTTTCGCGACATCCTGCTGGGGCTTTTTTTCGTCAGCATCGGCATGCTCATCGACCTGCAATTGTTCCTGCACCACGGCTTCTTGATTGTTGGCCTCACCCTGGCGCTGATGCTCATCAAAGGCACAGTTGTGGCGATACTGGTCAAGCTGCGCGGCAGCGATGGCGAGACCGCTTGGCGCAGCGGCCTGGCATTGGCCCAAGGCGGTGAGTTCTGTTTCGCGCTGATGGCACAAATGCAGCTCAACGCGCTGATCCCGTCGCAATACGCCCCTTACTTGTTGGCCGCTACGTTCTGCTCCATGTTGCTCACCCCGCTGTTGCTACGCGCCGCCCCTCGCATCGCCGCCAGCTTGCACCACACCTCGAACGAAGAAGCCGAGCTGGAAAAAATCACCGAGCAAAGTGCCGAGTTGCAGGGGCATGTGGTGATCTGCGGCTTTGGCCGGGTCGGTCAGTCCATCGGGCGCTTCCTGCACCGTGAAAATCAGGACTTTATCGCTCTGGACTACGACCCGGATCAGATCCAGAAAGCCAACAAAACCGAAAGCACTGTGCATTACGGTGATGCCCGCCGTGGCGATTTGTTGCGGGCGGTGGGCCTTGATCGTGCCCGTTTGCTGGTGATTGCCGTGGACAACACCGAAATCGCCATGAGCGTACTGAAAGAAGCCCGCCTCATCACCATCGCAGTGCCGATTCTGGTCAGAACCCGCGACGACAGCCGGCTTACCGAGCTCAAGGCCGCCGGCGCCACCGAAGTGGTGCCCGAATTGCTTGAATCCAGCTTGATGCTGGCCTCACACGCCCTGATATTGCTGGGGCTGCCCGAAAGAACTGTCCGCCACCGCGTTGATGAAGTGCGGCATAACCGCTATCACTTGCTGGAAGGTTGTTTTGAGAGCAGCGAGCCACTAGACACACCGGGTTTTCCCCGCGACGACGAATGATTTAAGGTAAGGTTTGCTTCCGCTCAGGGTTAAGCCGTCTAGTCTGGGTGTTCCAGGGTAACAGCAGGTCAGCGCATTGATCTGTTGTGAAGAAAAGTAGTGAACCTTCAGCGAATGCCTACACTCGAACCATCAAGAAGCCACACACGGAGTTAATCATGGCCCGCATAACAGCAAAGAATGCTCAAGAAATCCTCAAAGCCGATCTCGAGACCTTGGTCAACGACGCAGAACGTTTGCTGGAACACAGCGCTGCGCTGGCCGGTGACCAGGCCGATGAACTGCGCGACAAGATCAAGCTCAGCCTGAACAAGGCGCGTGCCTCGCTGGAAGACACCAAAGAGTCCTTGCATGAGCGCGGTGAAGCCGCGGTGACGGCTGCCGAAGATTATGTACAGAGCAACCCGTGGCAATCGGTCGGCATTGCTGCCGGGGTCGGCTTTTTGATTGGCCTGCTGGCCACCCGGCGCTGATATGACAAACGAAGAATCCGGCTCCCCTCGTTCCTCACCGCGGCGCCTGGGTGCCGCGTTTCTGGGTCTGCTGCACAGCCACGTCGAGTTGCTGGGCATTGAGCTACAAGAACAGAAAGCACGGACTGTAAGCCTGTTGCTGTTCGCCGGGCTGGCACTGGTGTTCGGGTTGCTATTGCTGCTCGGCCTGTCGGCGCTGGTATTGATCGTGCTCTGGGACAGTTATCGGCTGCCCGGCATTATCGGGCTCTGCGTCTTTTACACCCTGGCGGCGGCGTTCTGTGGTTTGCGCCTTAAAGCGGCCGTGTTTGATGAGTCCTCTCCTTTCAACGCCACGCTCGAAGAGCTGGCCAAAGACCGGGAGCGTTTGTTGCCATGAGCCTGCCTGAAATGCCGCAAAACGCTTCGCGTCGTGACATGCGCAAAATGCTGATTCGCCTGCGCATGGAAATGCACCGCCAGGAGATTCGTCATGAGTCGCAACAATTGCTGGAGCCGTTGCACAAAATGCGCGGTGTCACCAGCAACTGGAAAGAACACCTGGGGATCAAGCACGCCCCGCTGTGGGGTGTGGCGGTGGTGACCCTGCTGGGCTTTTTGACCGGCAAAGGCACTAAAAGCAAAGGCTCCGGTGGCGCGTCCCGTTTAATCGGGCTGACCACCGGGCTGTTGCCGCTGATCAAACTGGTGATTCAGGGTTCTTCGCGCAAGCCCTGACGCACAGCTCGCGATCTTTTGGTTTTCATGATCAAAAGATCGCGGGCATGCTCGCGGCTTAACTTAAGCGCCAAGCCTTGCACCAACCCGCCTGAAGCGAGAAGCTGCGGCATCAGTCATTTGATGGAGCGCTGCGCCTTGGATTGGCAAACCCTGCTTAACCGCGAACGTCTCGGAAAACCTCATTACAGCGCCGAAGAGCTCGGGCGCAGTCCCTTTCACAAGGATCACGACCGGATTATTTTTTCCGGCGCCTTTCGCAGGCTTGGGCGCAAAACCCAAGTGCACCCGGTCAGCAGCAACGACCACATTCACACCCGCCTTACCCATTCGCTGGAGGTCAGTTGCGTCGGCCGCTCGCTGGGCATGCGCGTGGGCGAAACCATTCGCAGCGCCCTGCCCGAATGGTGCGACCCCGCCGACCTGGGCATGGTGGTGCAATCGGCCTGCCTGGCTCACGACATCGGCAACCCGCCCTTCGGCCACTCCGGTGAAGATGCCATCCGCCATTGGTTCCAGCAGGCTGCGGCCAAGGGCTGGCTGGACGATATGAGCGAAGCCGAGCGCAATGACTTCTTGAACTTTGAAGGTAACGCCCAAGGGTTCAGGGTGCTGACACAGCTTGAATACCATCAGTTCGACGGTGGCACACGGCTAACCCATGCCACCCTCGGTACGTTCCTCAAGTACCCGTGGACCGCCCGGCATGCCGACTCTCTGGGGTACAAAAAGCACAAGTTCGGTTGCTATCAAAGCGAGCTGCATTTGCTCGAAGGGATTGCTCACAAGTTGGGCCTGCCGCAAATCGAAGAGCAACGCTGGGCGCGCCATCCGCTGGTGTACCTGATGGAGGCCGCTGACGACATCTGCTACGCCTTGATTGACCTTGAAGACGGCCTGGAGATGGACCTGCTGCAATACGCCGAGGTCGAGTCCCTGCTATTGAATCTGGTGGGCGATGATTTGCCCGAGACCTATCGCCAGCTCGGCCCGCAAGACTCTGAACGCCGCAAGCTGGCCATTTTGCGCGGCAAGGCCATTGAGCACCTGACCAACGCCGCCGCCCGCGCCTTTGTCGAACAGCAGGACGCCTTGCTCGCGGGTACGCTGCCCGGCGATCTGGTAGAGCACATGCACGGCACGGCCAAGCGCTGCGTGCTGGACGCCAAGAACATGGCGCGTAAAAAGATCTTCCAGGACAAGCGCAAAACCCTGCATGAAATCGGCGCTTACACCACGCTGGAAATCTTGTTAAACGCTTTTTGTGGCGCGGCACTGGAACAACATGGGCACAAAACCTTATCGTTCAAAAACCGTCGCATCCTCGATTTGCTCGGCCACAACGCCCCGGACCCGAGCTGGCCCTTGCATCGCTCGTTTATGCGCATCATCGACTTTATTGCCGGCATGACCGATAGCTATGCCACCGAAATGGCCAAGGAGATGACCGGCCGCTCCAGCCCTGTCTGAGTGAGGCAGCACCTTGTGGTCGTTGCTGAAGGAACGACCACAAGGTGATGAACACACAAGTTGTAACCGTTTTTATTTTTTAAACACTGCATAGTTAAACACCCAGAAAAAATGACGTTATCGAGCATTTAAATCCGGGCAAAAAAATCACCACACAAAAACAGAAGTATATGTAGGAATAATCCTATTTTTAATAAGACTCTATAAACACACTAACGGCAAAACAGCCATCAAACGATTCAGCACGATATTAAACCGCCGCCACTCCCCGAACAATTCGTGAGTTCACGCCTTATTTAATGTAGGAATATTCCCATACTACGTTTGTAGGCTGATCGCTTCGTGTCTCAATCCATATATCTGAGCTAAGGTGCGCGCTTTCTATGCAGCTCTTTATGGGAATTCAATATGAACACGATTTTTATTGTCGACGATCATCCAGTAATCCGCTTAGCCATTCGTATGTTGTTAGAACATGAAGGTTATGAAATAGTCGGTGAAACCGACAATGGCGTAGATGCTATGCAAATGATTCGCGAATGTGTCCCTGACCTGATCATTCTCGATATCAGCATCCCCAAACTCGACGGACTGGAAGTACTGGCGCGCTTTAACGCCATGAACTCAACCCTCAAAACCCTGGTCTTGACGGCCCAGTCACCGGCGTTGTTTGCCATGCGCTGCATGCAATCGGGGGCAGCGGGATATGTGTGTAAACAAGAAGAACTCAGTGAACTTGTCAGTGCAATTAAGGCTGTATTCTCTGGCTACAATTACTTCCCAAGTCAAGCATTGACTCCTGAAAATATTGAAGGGCACAACTCTTCGGAGCTTGAGCTGTTCAAATTAGTCAACGACCGGGAACTGATGGTTCTCAAGCTCTTCGCCCAAGGCAAAACAAACAAGGAAATCGCCACGGGTATGTTTCTTAGCAATAAAACCGTGAGTACTTATAAAAAACGGCTCATGCAAAAACTTAAAGCCAATTCTTTGGTCGACCTCATTGAATTGGCTAAACGCAACGCCCTAGTGTGAGAAACAGGATGCCCATGCGGTTAACGTATTACCTTTATCTGCTCGCAGGACTGCTCCTGTGCGCACCCGTGTTTGCCGAGTTACCCAAACCCGAAAGCTTTCCCCTGCTCAGCCGCTCGGGCACCTATCACATGGAAGTCCCGCTGGATAAACAACAGCGATACTGGTTACACGAAAAACGTGAATTACAGTTGGGGGCCTCCGCCCCCGATTACCCACCGTTTGACATGACCGTCAGCGGTCAGGATTTCGAAGGCCTGACCGCTGATTACGCAGGCATCCTCGCTAAAGCACTGAATGTATCGATCAAAGTCAAACGCTTCGCGTCTCGCGATGCAGCCATCCAGGCACTGGAAGACGGCAGCATCGACGTGCTGGGCACGTCGAATGGTTTTGAAGCGGCCAATCAAAACATGCTGCTGTCAGCCCCCTATGCCATCGACCAGCCGGTACTGGTCACCCGTGAGGGGGAGACCCGCTCTCTCTCTGACGGCCTGGCGGGCCTGCGGCTGAGCATGGTCTACCACTATTTGCCACTGGATGAGGTCAAAGCGCTTTACCCCAACGCCATCATCCAGTCTTACCCCTCTACGCAAAACGCCATTAACTCGGTGGCGTTCGATCAGGCCGACGTGTTTTTGGGTGACACCATCTCTACCCATTACATGATCAACAAGGGCTATTTGAAGAACATCAAAATGGCCAATTTTGGCAAGCATGAAGCCCACGGCTTCAGCTTTGCCGTACGCCGCGACAATCCGCAATTGCTCGACATGATCAACGCCACCCTGCTGGCCGTGCCCAACAGCGAACGTGAAAGCATTGCCAAACGCTGGAGCGCAGGCAGCGACCTGCTGCTTACCGATCAAAAACTGCAACTCACTGAGCGCGAAGAGCGTTGGCTGGTCAAGCACCCGGTGGTCAAAGTGGCGGTCAATGAAACCTTGGCCCCCCTGACTTTTTTTGATGCCGACGGCAATTTCCGCGGCATTACCGCTGACCTCCTGGAAGTGGTGCGCCTGCGCACCGGGTTGCGCTTCGAAATCCAGCGCGAGCGCAGCCTCAGCACCATGATGCACATGGTTCAGCAACACGATACCGACATCATTTCGGCCATCAGCCCCTCCGCTTCGCGAGAAAGCGCATTGGCCTTCAGTCGTCCCTATCTCGAAAACTCATTTGTGTTGCTCAACCGCAAAGGTGCGGAGCAACCCACCAGCCTCGATCAACTGGCCGGCAAGCGTCTGGCATTGACCCACGGCAACCCGTTGACCGACTACCTGGTTGCCGAGTACCCGCAGATCACCCTGGTCGAGACCGATGACATCTACCAGGCCACTGAATTACTGGCCGAAGGCAAAGCTGATGGCGCCGTCAATACGCTGGTCATCGCCAACTACCTGCTCGCCTCGCAACTGTTCCAGGACCGCTTGCAGATCAGCACAACCCTGGGCACCCAACCGGCCATGTTCTCCCTCGCTACAGCCCGGGATGCCACCGAACTCGGCTCCATACTCAATAAAGCCCTGCTAAGCATTGGCCCCGACGAGTTGGGCGTAATCAACAGCCGCTGGCGCGGCTATGTACCGGCGTCCGACAGTTACTGGCGCAATTACCATCGCCTGATTTACCAGATCATTATTGGCACCAGCCTGCTGCTGTTGCTGTCATTGGTCTGGAATGCGTACATGCGCCGCCAGATCAATCAGCGAAAAAAAGCCGAGCGCGCGCTCAGCGACCAGTTTGAGTTCATGAGTGCGCTGGTCAATGGCACCCCGCACCCCATTTATGTGCGCGACCGCGCCGGTATTCTGCAAACCTGCAACGACAGCTATTTGCAGGCCTTCTCGGCCCGTCGCGAAGACGTGATCGGCAAAAACGTGATGCAGACCCAAAGCCTGCTCAACAATCAGCATGAAGCCCATGACTACGAGGCGGATTACCAGCGCGTAATGCGCGAAGGCACGCCGATGATCGTTGACCGACCGCTGCATATCGGTGGCAAGACGCAAACCATTTACCACTGGATCCTGCCGTATCGGGACTCCTTGGGCGAAGTCCAGGGCATTATCGGTGGCTGGATTGATATCAGCGACCGACGCCAATTGATGGATGAACTGCGCGCCGCCAAAGAACAGGCAGATGACGCCAACCGCGCCAAAAGCACCTTTCTGGCGACCATGAGTCATGAAATCCGCACACCGATGAACGCCGTCATCGGCATGCTTGAACTCACCTTGAAGCGCGCCGATCAGGGCTATCTGGAACGCCCCTCCATTGAGGTCGCCTACAACTCGGCCAAAGACTTGCTGGAGTTGATCGGCGACATCCTCGACATCGCCCGCATCGAGTCAGGGCGACTCAACCTGAGCACGGAGCGGGTGAACCTGCGCGAGCTGGCCAACTCGGTGGTCAGGGTGTTTGATGGCCTGGCCCGGCAAAAGAACCTCAGCCTGGTGCTGATCTTCGCCCCCGAAGACAATGCCCCCGATGTGCTGCTCGACCCCCTGCGCTTCAAGCAAATCATGACCAACCTGGTCAGCAATGCGATCAAGTTCTCCGAGCGCGGCCAGGTCACGCTTGAACTGAAGATGCTGGCGACCGGCATTGCTGACGAGGTGGAGTTGCAGTTAAACGTCATCGATACCGGGATTGGCATCAGCACCTTCGATCAGGCCCGCTTGTTTGAACCCTTTGCCCAGGCAGAAAACTGCGGCCAATTGGCGCTCAGCGGTGCGGGGCTGGGCCTGGTGATTTGCCGCAGCCTGTGCCAGATGATGGGCGGCACTTTGAACTTGAACAGCCAGCCCGACATCGGTACGCAGATCCACATCAAACTCACCGTCAAGACCCTCGCACCGTGCGCCAAAACCGAGGCGCAAGAACCGGCCATTGCACCCGCCGTTCGGCAATTGAATGTGCTGGTGGTGGATGACCATCCGGCCAATCGCTTACTGATGTGCCAGCAATTGAGTTACCTGGGGCACCAGTTCACCACGGCGCATAATGGCGCAGCCGGGCTGGAACTGTGGACAGGCGGCGCTTTCGACCTGGTGATTGCCGACTGCAACATGCCCGTCATGAACGGCTACGACCTCACACGTGCTATTCGCCGCCACGAACACGCCGCACAGCACGTGCCTTGCACCATCCTGGGCTTTACCGCCAACGCGCAACCCGAAGAGCGCCAGCGCTGCCTTGAAGCGGGCATGAATGACTGCCTGTTCAAACCCATCAGCCTGACCTTGCTGAGCCAGCGATTAACCGCCCTTGAGCCACTGACCTGCGCAACGGACGTCTTCAACATTGATAATCTCTACGCGCTGTCCGGCCAGGATGACAAGCGAATAAAGCTGCTGCTCGAAGAGCTGTTGCGCACCAACCAGCAGGACCTCAGCACCCTGAGAAAACTGACTGTTGAGGACGGTCTGGAACCGTTTGCCGCCATTGCGCACCGGATCAAAGGCGCAGCGCGTATCGTCGGGGCCGTGCAACTGATCAACCAGTGTGAACGTCTCGAACACGCCAGTCAGGCCACACTCCAGGATTGCAGTCTGGGCGTACAACACGCCATGAGTACGCTTGAGCTGACATTGCTGCGCGAGCTGGCCCAGCGTGACGCTGCCACCTGACTGTTTGTTTGCACAAAACGGCCAATCCACAGGCAGATTGGCCACGGCTTACTATGCTTACAGGCATCAGCGCCCTGATGCCTGCGGAGACATGTCATGCCTTTTACCGTGCCCGCCCATCAGCGGCAGTTTCCGCTGCATATTCATATCAGCGTGGTGTTCACCTTATTGCTGCTCCTGATGGGCGTCGCACTGGGTGTCTTCAACTACCTGCAAAATACCCGCATCATCCTCGACAGCAGCCAGAAGCTGTTCGACCAGATCGAGCAGGATGTGCAGCTGGATCTGCTGAACACCTATCAGCCGCTGCGCAACACCTTGAACTTGCTAGCGCGCAACCCGGCGGTGCAGACCGATCAATTTGACGCCCGGATGGAGCTGCTCCCCACCTTCGTCCAGGCACTGGATGACAACCCGGCGTTGTCAGCGTTGTACATGGGCGACAATCAGGGCAATTTTTTCCAGGTCCGCCCTTTGCGCACAGAGGCGATCAAAAATCGGCAAAAAGCCCCCGCCCAAGCCGCTTATGAGGTGTGGTCCGTGCAACGCTCGGGCAAAATCCAGGGCACCGAATCGACCAAGCTTTTTTATGACGAATCGTTGACGCTGCTGGCACAGCGCACCGCCATTAATGACAGCTACGACCCGCGCAAGCGCAGTTGGTATATCCCAAGCCACGCCAGTAACGATCAATCCACTACCAGCCCATACTTGTTTTTCTCGACCGGTGAAATCGGGACCACCCTGTCCAAGCGCAGCTCGGCCAAGACGGTGATCGCCGCCGACCTGACGCTGTCCGAGCTGTCCAGTACCCTCGCCAAACACTTGATCACCCCCAACACACAAATCGTCCTGTTCGATGAGAGCGGTCAGGCGGTGGCGTACCCGGACACCGCCAAGCTGTTAAGCGCAGAAAGCCCCACGCAGTTGGCCAAGGTCACGTCCCTCAATCCGGCCCTGGAGCGTTTGATCAAGCAGGGTGCAGACGCCAATCACCACCTTGATGACGGCCAGCGCCAATGGATCGTGTCGTCGGCCAAGGTGCAGGATGGCGGTTCCAACGGACTGCAACTGGCGCTCATGGTGCCGGAAGACGAGTTGCTGGCCGACGCCTATCGGCTGCGCTGGCAAGGCACGCTGGTGGCGTTTGCAATGTTGCTACTGTGCCTGCCATTGGGCTGGATGACCTCACGCTTGTTGGTCAAACCACTGAAAGGCCTGGTGCAGGAGGCGAACGCGATTCGCAGCTTCGATTTCAATTACCCGCTGCAACAGCAGTCCCCCGTGTTGGAGATCCATCAACTGGCCGTGTCGATGCGGCGAATGAAAGAAACCCTCGCCAGTTTCTTTGAGATCACCGCCAGCCTTTCGGCGCACACCCGCTTTGAGCCACTTCTGCAGTCGGTGATGGTTGAAATGATCAAGATTGGCCAGGCTCAGGCAGGCTTGATCTACCTGACTGAAAACGACAGTGCCGACCTGGAACTTAAAGGCCTGATCATTAATGACCAACCGTACGATCTCGGCACCCTGGCCCATGCCGTGATCAACCCGCAAAGCGATCAAGCCCCGCAATGGTTGCGCACCCTGAGCCAAGGTCAGGACAGCGTGGTGTGCACCCTCGACCTCGAACACGCGGGGGAACTGGCACCGGTGATGCGCGAGCTCGACAGCCAAAACATCCATGTGATCGGGATTCGGCTGCATAACCGTCACCGCGAAACCGTTGGCGTGCTGGCCTTGATCCTCAACAACAGCGCCCCCCACACCGAACAGGAGCCGCTCAGCGCAGAACGCATTGCCTTTATCAAAGCGGTGTCCGGGGCGGCGGCGGTGTCGATCGAGAGCCAGCGCCTGCAAGAGCGCCAAAAGCAGTTGCTCAATGCCTTTATTCAACTGGTGGCGGGGGCGATTGACGCCAAGAGCCCGTACACCGGCGGGCATTGCCAGCGGGTTCCGGAATTGACCTTTATGTTGGCCAAGGCCGCTGAACAGGACCAAAGCCCGCAGTTTGCCCACTACAACCCTACCGAGGAAGAGTGGGAAGCCCTGCACATTGCCGCCTGGCTTCATGATTGCGGCAAAGTCACGACCCCCGAATACGTGGTCGACAAAGCCACCAAACTTGAAACCCTGTATGACCGCATACATGAAATTCGCACCCGATTTGAGGTGCTCAAGCGCGACGCGTGGATCAACTACTGGCAAGCACTGGCCAACGGCGGTGACGAGCCGTCGTTGGCGCAACAGCGCAACGCCCGCCTGGCCGAGTTGGATGATGATTTTGCCTTTGTCGCCCGCAGCAATGTCGGCGGTGAAGCCATGGCCGAGGCCGATTTGCAGCGTTTGGACAGCATTGCCCGGCAAACCTGGACCCGCACCCTGGATGACCGGCTGGGCGTGTCATGGGAAGAAAACAAGCGCCAAGCGACCCGCGAAGAGCAGAGTTTGCCGGTGACTGAAAGGCTGCTGGCCGACAAGCCTGAGCACGTGTTCGCGCGCAATGAGTCAGAACTGATTGCCAGTGACAACCCATGGGGGTTCAAGCTGGAGGTGCCGCAGCACAAGTTCAATCGTGGCGAGCTTTACAACCTGAGCATCACCCGGGGCACGCTGACCGCTGAAGAGCGCTACATCATCAACAATCACATTGTGCAAACCATCCTCATGCTCAGCCGTCTGCCCTTCCCCAGCTATCTGGGCGACATTGCCGAAATTGCCGGTGGGCACCATGAACGGATGGATGGCAAGGGTTACCCAAAACGCTTGAACCGGGACGAGATGAGCCTGGCGGCGCGGATGATGGCGATTGCGGATATTTTCGAGGCCCTGACAGCCTCGGACCGGCCTTACAAGCGGGGCAAAACCTTGAGTGAGGCATTGAAGATCATGGCGGGCATGTGCCTGGACGGGCACATAGATCCGCCCTTGTTTGAGCTCTTTATGCGCGAGCAAGTGTTTATGCAGTACGCCCGCCGCTACCTTGAGCCGCAGCAAATCGACCCGGTCAATGTCGACGAACTGCTGCTCAAGGCGGGCGTCAGCTGACGGATGTTGCGTTGATCAGCAGTCGCTCAAACGCAAGAAAATCGCCGCCAGCGCTTCAATGCCCTGTTGATCCTGCTCAGTGAAGCGGCCAATACTCGGGCTGTCCAGGTCCAGCACACCGATCAGGCGGCCGTCCTTGATCAACGGCACGACCAATTCGCTGTTCGAAGCGCTGTCACATGCGATATGCCCGGCGAATGCGTGCACATCTTCAACGCGCTGGGTCAGCCGGGTGGCCGCTGCGGTGCCACACACACCACGGCCAAACGGAATACGGACGCAGGCGATCTGCCCCTGGAACGGCCCGAGTACGAGCTCTTCGTTGCGGTTGAGGTAAAACCCGGCCCAGTTCAAGTCTTCAAGCTGGTTAAACAAAAACGCCGAAAACTGTGAAGCGTTGGCAATAAAGTCCCGCTCATCGGCCAGCAAAGACTCCAGTTGAGCCTTCAGCAGTGCGTAGCCGTCCAGGCCCTCGCCAGTGGCGTTTAAATCAATCATTCGTCTGCTCCAACAATTTCAAACCAACCCAGTAGCGCGCGAACTGATAAGCACAGCGGCCATTACGATTGCCGCGCCCGGTTGCCCAGCGCACGGCCAAAATATCCAGCGCCTGATCGCGTTGCCACTGCAGCCCGGCCTTGCTGGCCAGCACGTTGATCCAGTGTTCAACCACGCTCAGGTAATGTTCTTGAGTAAACGGATAAAACGACAGCCAGAGCCCAAAACGGTCAGACAGGGCAATCTTGTCTTCCACAGCTTCATTGGGGTGAAGTTCACCGTCGACGTTCTTCCAGTTTTCGTTGTCGCTCTCTTTCTCGGGCACCAAGTGCCGACGGTTCGAAGTGGCGTACAGCAGAACGTTGTCCGGCGCCTGTTCCAGCGAGCCATCGAGGACGCTTTTCAGCACTCGGTAATCGCTCTCGCCCGATTCAAAAGACAAGTCATCGCAAAACAGCACAAAACGCTGCGCCAAACCTTGTAACTGCTCGACCACCCGCGGCAGGTCCGCCAGGTGATCACGCTCGATTTCAATCAGCCGCAACCCGGCGCCCGCATATTCAGCGAGCAAGGCGCGAATCAGCGAAGACTTGCCGGTCCCGCGCGAGCCCCACAGCAAGGCGTGGTTAGCTGGCAAACCATCAAGAAACTGTTTGGTGTTGCGCCCCAATTGATCGAGTTGCTTGTCGACGCCGATCAAGTCCGTCAGGCGCATTTCCAGGCTGACGTCCAGCGGCAGCAAATACCCCGTACGGCCATCACGCTGCCAGCGTGCAGCCAGGCAGGTGTCCCATTCAATCGCCTGGCGAGTCGCGGGCAACAAAGGTTCAAGGCGAGCCAGAACGGCTTCGGCGCGCTCCAGAAAAGCACTCAGTTTAGGATCCATTTCATCTCCACAAACAGCTACACAGTGATTGCGCATTGACACGCCAGACGCTGAACGTTCATTCGACATGTAGGACGATTCGGTTCATTGAAAAAACCGCACGCCCACCAACAAGTTACCCCGCACTTCGACTATTCTTGCGACCGGTAAGGGAATGGGAACAGGTGCAGCACCCAATGGACATAAAATTCACCCATCGTCTGTCTTTCAAGCAAGCAAGGCTGACAGTGCTGGTCGGGTTTGCTCTGGGGACGATGCTGAGCCTGGTGCAAATCGGCATCGATTATGCCAGTGAAAACGCTGCCATCAACCGGGAAATCCAATCCCTGCTGGACATCAGTCACAATCCGGCTTCGCGCATTGCCTACAACCTCGACACAGAACTCGCCCAAGAGCTGGCCATGGGTCTACTGCGCTCGCCAGCCATCACCGGCGTGCAGATCAGTGATAACGATAAAAACACCCTCGCGCAGGTTCGCGACTCGCCTGAGGGCGGGCGTTATCGAGCCCTGAGCGATTTTTTGTTTGGTGACACGCGAAGCTTCGACGACCGGCTGTATTTCAATCACTTACCCGAACAAAGCGTGGGCGAGTTGCACCTTGAGGTAGACACCTACCCCTTTGGCGCACGCTTTTTACAACGCGCCGAAGTCACCTTGCTCAGCGGTTTTGCCCGCAGCTTTCTACTGACCTTTATTCTGCTCGGGCTGTTTTACGTCATGCTGACCCGCCCGCTGGTGCGCGTCATTGGTGAGCTGAGCAACACCAAGCCGGGCCACCCGAACCCCTCGCGCGTGCAATGCCCGCCGGGCCATAAAGACGACGAAATCGGGGTGCTGGTCGATGCGACCAATCAGCAGTTTGATGCCGTGACCCGAGAAATAGAGCAACGCCGCGCCGCTGAAAACCGCCTCACCGAATACCTCGCGCAACTGGAGAACATCGTTTCGGCGCGCACCCAGGAGCTGGAAGCCAGCAACCTCCGCCTGAGCCACTCCAATGAAGAGCTGGAAGCCGCCCGCAGCACCGCCCTTGAAATGGCCCAGGCCCGGGCTGCGTTTCTGGCCAACATGAGCCACGAAATCCGCACACCCTTGAACGGCCTGCTGGGCATGCTCGCCCTGAGCCTGGACGGCCCGCTGAACGCCGAGCAGCATCAGCAACTGTCGATTGCCCACGACTCGGGCAAAGTGCTGGTCGAACTGCTCAATGACATCCTAGACCTGTCCAAATTCGACGCCGGCCAATTAGAGCTGGAACACATTGCATTCGACCTCAGCACGCTGATTGAAGACACCGCCAAGCTGCTCTCGCAGAACGCGGCGCCCAGCGTAGAACTGACGTGCCTGATCGACCCGGCCTTCCCGGTGCTGGTCATGGGTGACCCGACCCGCGTGCGGCAAATCGTCAGCAACTTGCTCTCCAACGCGCTCAAATTCACCCGCTTTGGCCGTGTCGATGTGCGCTTGAGCCGGCACGACGACCTGGTGCATATCGAGGTCTGCGACACCGGCATCGGTATCGCCCAAGAAGCCCAGGCACGTATTTTCCGCCCGTTCACCCAGGCGGGAGCCGGCATCACACGCCAGTTTGGCGGCACCGGCCTGGGGCTGGCCCTGACCCGCAGCCTGTGCGAAGCCATGCAGGGGCGGCTGACCATCAGTTCCGAGATCGGCTTTGGCAGCCAGTTCTGCGCCGAACTGCCCTTGCCCTGTCACACCCCGGCGATCCCCTTCAAACCGCTCAACGGGCGGGTCATTGCGGTGAGCGCTTCAAGCAGCGGCCTCAGCGAACTGCTCAGCAACTACCTGCCGCTGTGGGGGCTGGAATATGAGCGCTACTCACTGGGGCAATCCCTGGAGGGGGTCGATACCGAGTTGCTGATCACCGATTGCTCGGAATGCTTGTGCGAACTGCGCCCGGCCATCAGCGCACCTATTTTGCTGGTCACCGCCTATGGCAACTTTATGCCCGGCGACCAGGTCAACGCCCTCGCCCCGCTGCAACAAAAAGCCCGCCCCCTGTCGCGCCTGGCGTTGTACCAGTCGGTGCAGCATTTGTTGCAAAAAGAAGGTGACGAAAGCCCCGCCCCCCCGGTCAGCAGCGCCCCGGTGCTGCACCGCGCGCGGATTCTTTTGGTCGAGGACAACCCGGTCAACCAATTGGTGGCCAAGGGCATGCTGAGCAAACTGGGCTGCGAAGTCGTGATTGCGGCCCATGGAGGCGAAGCCCTGGGTCAACTGGAGCACAGCCACTTTGACCTGGTGCTGATGGACTGCAACATGCCGGTGATGGATGGCTACGAGACCAGCCGACGGATTCGCCAGAGCGGACGCTGGCCAGACCTGCCGATTGTGGCGCTGACCGCCAATGCCATGCCGGAAGAGCGCGAACGCTGCCGTGCGGCGGGAATGAACGACTACCTGGCAAAACCGTTTCGCCGCGAAGAACTCGCGGCGCTGCTGGAAAGCTGGGTGCCCGTGAAAGATCTGTAGGAGCGAGCTTGCTCGCGATCTTTTGATCTTGGGTGGGGCAGCTTCGCTACCCATCGCAGCCTTCGTACCTCGGCAGCGGCTACAAGCCGGACGTAGCCTCGCAAGGCTCGTCAACGGCTACGGGTGGTGCACATTTGTAGGAGCGAGCTTGCCTCGCGATCTGTTGATCTTTAAAAGATCGCGAGACAAGCTCGCTCCTACAGAGGTTATTTCAGGAGTTTCTCAATATCGGCCTTGAGGGCGCTGGGCTTGGTGGCCGGCGCGTAGCGTTCGACTTTACCGTCCGGGCCGATCAAAAATTTGGTGAAGTTCCATTTGATCGCTTCAGAACCCAGTACCCCCGGCGCCCGTTTTTTCAGCTCGACGAACAGCGGGTGCGCGTTCTTGCCATTGACCTCGACCTTTTTGAACAACGGGAAGGTCACACCAAAGTTCAATTCACAGAACTCTGAAATCTCCGCTTCATCCCCCGGCTCTTGCTGACCAAACTGGTTGCATGGAAAGCCAAGAATCACCAGGCCCTGATCCTTGTATTGCTGCCACAACGCTTCCAGCCCTTTGTACTGCGGGGTGAAGCCGCATTTACTGGCGGTATTGACCACCAGCACGGCCTTGCCCGAGTAATCCGCCAGGGTTTTTTGCTCGCCGCTGAGGGTGGTACAGGGAATTGTGAGCAATGTATCAGTCATGACAGCACCTCAAGGAATGGGCATTAAGCACGTGGAACCAGATCCAGGCAGACCGAGTTGATGCAGTAGCGTAGCCCGGTCGGCGGCGGACCATCTGGGAATACGTGACCCAAATGCGCATCACATTTGGCGCACACCACTTCGGTGCGGATCATGCCGTGGCTCATGTCGCGGATTTCTACCATCGCGCTCGCCCCAATGGGCTCATAGAAGCTGGGCCAGCCGCAGCCCGAATCAAATTTGGCGCGCGAATCAAACAACGGTTCATTGCAGCAAATACAGTGATAAACGCCATCGGTTTTGGTGCCGTTGTATTTACCCGAAAACGGCCGCTCGGTGCCTTTAAGACGGCATACGTTGTACTGCTCCGGATCGAGCATGGCCTTCCATTCGTCCAGGGTTTTGTTCAACTTTTCCATGGTTCTACCTCTGCAACTGAAAAACCCCGACCGGTGGCTTTTCCAGGGGGCGGGTGGCACGTATGATTGCGCCTCGTTATGCGCCAGTCTGGCACCCGCTCTGTAAGCATTCAAACGGATTCTTGAGGCCAAGCGGTGTTCGCCAACGCAGAATTTCCCAGTGCACAGGTGCCCACCTTGCCTGGATCGTTCATTTTCGGGATCCCATCGCCATGCAGGTCAGCAAATCAAACAAGCTCGCCAACGTCTGTTATGACATTCGCGGCCCAGTGCTCAAGCACGCCAAACGTCTGGAAGAGGAAGGCCAACGCATCCTCAAGCTGAATATCGGCAACCCGGCACCTTTTGGTTTTGAAGCGCCGGACGAAATCCTGCAGGACGTTATCCGCAACCTGCCAACCGCTCAGGGCTACAGCGACTCCAAAGGCCTGTTCAGCGCGCGCAAGGCGGTGATGCAGTACTACCAGCAAAAGCAGGTCGAAGGTGTCGGCATTGAAGACATCTACCTGGGCAACGGCGTGTCCGAGCTGATCGTGATGTCGCTGCAAGCGCTGCTCAATAACGGCGACGAAGTGCTGGTGCCGGCGCCGGACTACCCGCTGTGGACCGCTGCCGTAACTCTGGCCGGTGGCCACCCGGTGCACTACCTGTGCGACGAGCAAGCCAACTGGTGGCCAGACCTTGAAGACATCAAGGCCAAGATCACCCCGAACACCAAAGCCATGGTGATCATCAACCCGAACAACCCGACGGGCGCGGTGTACTCCAAGGAAGTGTTGCTGGGCATGCTCGAACTGGCACGCCAACACAATCTGGTGGTGTTCTCGGACGAGATCTACGACAAGATCCTCTACGATGACGCCGTGCACATTTGCACCGCTTCGCTCGCACCGGACGTGCTCTGCCTGACCTTCAACGGTTTGTCCAAATCGTACCGGGTGGCAGGCTTTCGTTCCGGCTGGATCGCGATCTCCGGCCCCAAGCAAAACGCCCAGAGCTACATCGAAGGCATCGACATGCTGGCCAACATGCGCCTGTGCGCCAACGTGCCCAGCCAGCACGCCATCCAGACCGCACTCGGCGGCTACCAGAGCATCAATGATCTGGTGCTGCCCAACGGGCGACTGCTGGAGCAGCGCAACCGCACATGGGAACTGCTTAACGACATTCCTGGCGTCAGTTGCGTAAAACCCATGGGCGCGCTGTACGCTTTCCCACGCATTGACCCGAAAGTCTGCCCGATCCTTAACGACGAAAAGTTCGTTCTGGACTTGCTGCTCTCGGAAAAACTGCTAGTGGTCCAGGGCACCGCATTCAACTGGCCTTGGCCAGACCACTTCCGTGTGGTGACCCTGCCACGCGTTGACGAACTGGACATGGCCATCGGGCGGATCGGTAACTTTCTGAAGACCTACCGTCAGTAATTTCTGAACATGCTGTGCGACAAATGAAAAGTCGCACAGCATGTGTCCACTGAAAGAATCTTCATTTGTTAGCTTTCCCGACTTTTCCTGCACACCCGAAAAACCCAAAACCTGGCAAGGCCTTTAATTTATTGGCTTTGAGCCTGACTTTTGCCTGAATAAAGGGTCCATTCATATTAGGAAATATCTGGCGCCGCGCTCAATTCGACCTGTAGGACACAGTTTGAAATAGTCACTTGGTTGAATAGCCTGAGGCAGCACCTTATATACCCGCATGCGGCAACACCCTTAAGACGAGGAGATTCTTACAACCATGATGCGCATTCTGCTGTTTTTGGCCACTAACCTGGCGGTCGTGCTGATTGCCAGCATCACCCTGAGCCTGTTCGGCTTTAACGGGTTCATGGCGGCCAACGGGGTTGATCTGAACCTCAATCAGCTGTTGGTGTTCTGTGCGGTCTTTGGTTTTGCAGGGTCTTTGTTCTCGCTGTTCATTTCCAAATGGATGGCGAAAATGAGCACCAGCACCCAGGTGATCACTCAACCTCGTACACGCCACGAACAATGGCTGATGCAAACCGTTGAACAACTGTCCCGCGAAGCCGGGATCAAAATGCCTGAAGTGGGGATTTTCCCGGCTTACGAGGCCAACGCGTTTGCCACCGGCTGGAATAAAAATGATGCGCTGGTAGCGGTTAGCCAGGGCTTGCTTGAACGTTTTTCGCCCGATGAAGTGAAAGCCGTACTGGCTCACGAAATCGGCCACGTCGCCAATGGCGACATGGTGACCCTGGCCTTGGTGCAAGGCGTGGTGAACACCTTTGTGATGTTCTTTGCCCGCATCATCGGCAATTTCGTCGATAAAGTGATCTTCAAGAACGATGAAGGCCGTGGCATTGCCTACTATGTCGCGACCATTTTCGCGGAGCTGGTACTGGGCTTCCTGGCCAGCGCCATCGTGATGTGGTTCTCGCGCCGACGCGAGTTCCGGGCTGACGAAGCCGGTGCTCATCTGGCCGGGACTGGCGCCATGATCAGCGCCCTGCAGCGCCTGCGCTCCGAGCAAGGCCTGCCGGTGCACATGCCGGACACCTTGTCTGCCTTTGGTATCAATGGCGGCTTGAAGCAAGGCCTGGCGCGGATGTTCATGAGCCACCCGCCTCTGGAAGAACGTATCGACGCACTGCGTCGTCGCGGCTAACCGCTACGGGCTTACTCAAAAGGGCGACTTCGGTCGCCCTTTTTTGTGCCTGCTGTTCGGATATTGCCGACACGCCTGCTTCAGGGCGCTGAACCAACCTTTAAATTCGATAGATAAGCACTAAAACTTATATTGGATTTAGATCAATGATCAGGCTGAAGATGGCGCATCCAAACCTTGAGGACCCTCACCATGCTGCCTAGCCTGTACATCTCACACGGCTCTCCGATGCTGGCACTGGAACCCGGTGAAAGTGGCCCGGCCTTGAAGCGCCTCGCCGCGCAATTTGCAAAGCCCAAGGCCATCGTGCTGCTTTCGGCTCACTGGGAAAGCGCCGACCTGCGGGTTGCCAGCCACCCGGCGCCAGAGACCTGGCATGACTTTGGTGGCTTCCCACGTGCGCTGTACGCTGTGCAATACCCGGCGCCGGGCGATCCCGCGCTGGCCGCACGGATCGTGCAACTACTGGCCACACACAGCCTGCCCGCGCAACTGGATGCCAAACGCCCTTTCGACCATGGCGCCTGGGTGCCGTTGTCATTGATGTATCCGGCAGCCGACATTCCCGTGGTGCAGGTGTCGCTGCCCAGCCAACTGGGCCCTGCGGGCTTGCATGAAGTGGGTCAGGCGCTGGCAAGCTTGCGCAGCGAGGGGATCTTGATCATTGGTTCCGGCAGCATCACCCACAACCTGCGCGAGCTGGACTGGCAGGCGGGCCCGGAAAGCGTCGAACCATGGGCCAAAGCGTTTCGTGACTGGATGATTGAAAAGCTCGCCGCCGACGATGTGGCAGCTTTGCACCAGTACCGGCAACAGGCGCCGTTCGCCGCCAAAAACCACCCGAGCGATGAACACCTGTTGCCGCTGTACTTTGCCCGGGGCGCGGGCGGCCCGTTTAGCATTGCGCATCAGGGCTGGACCTTGGGCGCACTGGGGATGGACATCTACCGGTTTGGATAATGATGCGCCAAACCTCTGTGGGAGCGGGCTTGCTCGCGATGCAAACAACTCGGTACATCAGTTGCACCTAGTCGATCCAATCGCGAGCAAGCCCGCTCCCACTCCCCTGATCGAGGGATCAATCGCACCTTTAACCGCAGGCAAAAAAAATCCCCGAACCAGTCGGGGATTTTTTTAGTGATCAATCACAGCACGCTGTGATTAATCTTCGCGGTAGCGACGCAGCTTCAACTGCTTGCCAGCGACACGAGTGTCTTTAAGCTTGGCCAGCAGTTTTTCCAGGCCTTCTTCCGGCAGTTCTACCAGGCTGAAGCTATCACGCACTTGAATGCGACCGATGGCTTCACGTGCCAGGCCACCCTCGTTG
The DNA here is from genome assembly GCF_040310285.1 of Pseudomonas sp. HY2-MNA-CIBAN-0224. Lineage (NCBI taxonomy): Bacteria > Pseudomonadati > Pseudomonadota > Gammaproteobacteria > Pseudomonadales > Pseudomonadaceae > Pseudomonas > Pseudomonas sp. HY2-MNA-CIBAN-0224. The sequence continues at coordinate 26,983 of NZ_JBEOPQ010000029.1, forward strand.
AGGATAGCGCCCAGCAGGTTCTTGGCAGCGATACCATCACGCGCACCCAGCGCGGTACGGCAACGAGCACGGCCCTCAGCCAATGGAGCCGGAGCACGACGCTCGCGATCACCACGGTCTGGACGGTCGCCACTGCGCTCCGAACGCTCACGTGGAGCACTGTTCGGCACCAGTGGGCGCTCACGCTCGATAGCTGCCAGGGTCAGAGCCTGACCATTGGTGGCTTTGCGCAACAGAGCAGCGGCCAGAGCACGTGGGCTGCAACCGATATCGGCAGTCAGACGATCCAGCAGGTCGCCGTGAGTCGATTCAGCATCAGCAACCAGTGGCGCCAGGCTGTTGGTCAGTTTCTTGATGCGCGCATCAAGCACTGCCTGAGCATCCGGCAGGCGGACCTCAGCAACCTTTTGACCGGTTACACGCTCGATCACTTGCAGCATGCGGCGCTCACGTGGAGTCACCAGCAACAGTGCACGACCTTCGCGACCGGCACGGCCAGTACGGCCGATACGGTGAACGTAGGACTCTGGATCGTAAGGCATGTCAACGTTGAACACGTGGGTGATACGCGGAACGTCAAGGCCACGAGCGGCTACGTCGGTCGCCACAACGATGTCCAGACGGCCATCTTTGAGGGAGTCGATAACGCGCTCACGCTGGTTCTGGGCAATGTCACCGTTCAGCGCAGCGGCTTTGTAGCCTTTGGCTTCCAGGGCGCTGGCCAGGTCCAGGGTAGCTTGCTTGGTACGCACGAACATGATCAGCGCGTCGAAGTCTTCAACTTCCAGCAGGCTCAATACAGCCGAAGTCTTCTGGTCAGCGTGAACCAACAGGTGAGCCTGTTCGATCGCGGTAACGGTCTGAGTCTTGGTCTGGATTTTAACGTGCTGCGGGTCACGCAGGTGACGCTCGGCAATGGCACGGATCGACTGCGGCAAGGTAGCCGAGAACAATACGGTCTGACGGGTAGCAGGCAAAGCCTTGAAGATCACCTCAAGGTCATCCATGAAGCCCAGCTTGAGCATTTCGTCAGCTTCGTCGAGAACCAGGTGGTTCACGGTCGCCAATACTTTTTCGTCGCGACGCAGGTGGTCGCACAGGCGGCCCGGAGTGGCGACAACGATTTGCGCGCCATTACGGATTGCTTTCAGTTGTGGGCCCATGGGCGCGCCGCCGTAAACGGCCACAACGTTAACGCTAGGCATTTGCTTGGCGTAGGTTTCGAAAGCGGTTGCTACTTGCAGCGCCAACTCACGGGTTGGCGCCAGGATCAGGGCTTGCGGTTCGCGCTTTGCAGGATCGATGCGATTGAGGATAGGCAGGGCAAAGGCGGCGGTTTTACCCGTACCGGTTTGTGCCTGACCAATCATGTCGTGACCGGCCAAAATGATCGGGATCGATTGCTGCTGAATAGCCGAAGGCTCTTCGTAGCCAGTCGCGATGACGGCTGCAAGAATGTTCGGGTTAAGATCAAAAGCGGCGAAGCCGCCGGTTTCCTGGGTCATGGGTCTGCCTCTAAGTGCATCCGCAAAGACCCATGCTCCAAAGCTGCGCATGCCGTGTAAGACTACAAGAGTCGCCCTGGCTGCTTTGTCGGCGGGGATTTGCGAAAACGTTAAATGAATGGAGCGTTCAGGGTAGTCCGCGAAACGGACGAGCAGCCGAAGCGTACTTCGGGAAGTGCAACACCTAAACGTGGCCCGGCTAAAGGCCGGCGCGCACTATACCGGATTTATCACAAAAAAAAAGCGCTTTTTTAACAGTCGATCGTCTGCAAGCCTCTGTAGACCGGGCTTTTGCGATAATTTGGGCTTCGCAAAACGGGGCGTGGCCCGGCAATTACGGGCCTGTCGCTAAAACGATTCACCGTGGCGCTTCAGGTCGCAGGGCGAATGGCTTTGATCAACGCTTCGAGCGAATAGCCCAAACGCGGCGCCAGCGCCTGTGCGCGAGCGGTCAGTGCGCCGATGTCGAGCGCCTGATCCAGATCGCCGGGCACCAGCAAGATGACGTTGCCTTCTTTGACCGGCAGCTCCCAATAGTGACGATGGAACAAGCCCCGCAACAAGGCGGCGCCCAGCGGTTTACCGTCGTCGGTGGCCCACTGGTTGATCACCAGCCAGCCGTTGGGCTGGAGTTTTTTCTGGCAGCTTTCCAGGAACGTCCAGGCTAAATGACCAGGCGCCGGCCCCAGGTCGTTGTAAAGGTCGACGAAAATCAGGTCGGCGGGCTCGGCGCTGGGCAAGAGCTCCACCGCGTCGCCAATGCGAATGTACAGCCGCGGGTCGTCGTCCAGCCCCAAGTGCTCAATGGCCAGGCGCGGTACATCCGGGCGCAGTTCAATGGCTTCGACGTCTTCCAGAGGCAAAAACTTGAGGCAGGCCTGAGTCAGCGTCCCGGCACCCAACCCCAGAAACAGGGCGCTCTCTGGCGCTTCATGGCACAAGGCACCAATCAGCATGGCGCGGGTGTAGTCGTATTCCAGCCAGCTGGGGTCCGTGGTGAACACGCAGCTCTGCTCGATCGCATCGCCAAATTCGAGGAAGCGGTAGTCTTCCACTTCAAACACTCGAATCATGCCGAAGTCATCATGGACTTCAGCGAGCAGGCGCTCTATGCGCTCCTCAGACATTGCCTCTCCTCGCCGCGCCCGGCACACACGGCCAGCGCGCTAAAAACCACCACTCGATGCCGAGCGCAAAGGCACGATTGTCGGCCATTGCAACGCAACAGGTCACGCACTAATTGCTGCTAACATGCGCCATCCCCTTTCGACACTAGAGTCTGCGATGAGCCAACCCTGGAGCCCTGACAGCTGGCGCGCCCTGCCGATCCAGCAACAACCCCACTACCCTGACGCGGCCCACTTGTTGCGGGTCGAGCAAAGCCTGGCGAGTTACCCGCCGCTGGTGTTTGCCGGAGAAGCCCGCGAACTGCGCCGTCAGTTTGCCGAGGTCACCCAAGGTCGGGCGTTTCTGTTGCAGGGTGGCGATTGCGCTGAAAGTTTTGCAGAGTTTTCGGCAGCCAAGATTCGCGACACCTTTAAGGTGCTGCTGCAAATGGCCATTGTCATGACCTTCGCGGCGGGCTGCCCGGTGGTCAAAGTCGGGCGCATGGCGGGCCAGTTCGCCAAGCCGCGCTCGGCCAACGATGAAACCATCAACGGCGTCACGCTGCCGGCGTATCGCGGCGACATCGTCAACGGTATCGGTTTCGACGAAAAAAGCCGCGTGCCCGATCCAGAGCGCCTGTTGCAGTCGTATCACCAGTCCACCGCAACCCTGAACCTGCTGCGCGCCTTCGCCCAAGGCGGTTTTGCCGACCTGCACCAGGTGCACAAGTGGAACCTGGACTTTATCGCCAACTCGGCGCTGGCAGAAAAGTACAGCCAACTGGCCGACCGCATCGACGAAACCCTGGCCTTCATGCGCGCCTGCGGCATGGACAGCTCGCCGCAACTGCGTGAAACCAGCTTCTTCACCGCCCATGAAGCGCTGTTGCTGAACTACGAAGAAGCCTTTGTGCGCCGCGACAGCCTGACCAACGATTACTACGATTGCTCGGCACACATGCTGTGGATTGGCGACCGTACCCGCCAGCTGGACGGTGCCCACGTCGAGTTTTTGCGCGGCGTGAATAACCCGATCGGGGTCAAGGTCGGCCCGACCATGAACACCGAGGAATTGATCCGCCTGATCGACATCCTCAACCCCGACAACGATCCGGGCCGTCTTAACCTGATCGTGCGCATGGGCGCCAACAAGGTCGGCGACCATTTGCCGCAACTGATCCGCGCCGTCGAAGGCGAGGGCAAAAAAGTGCTGTGGAGTTGCGACCCGATGCACGCCAACACCATCAAGGCCAGCAGCGGCTACAAGACCCGCGACTTCGCGCAGATCCTTGGCGAAGTGAAGCAGTTCTTCCAGGTCCACGAAGCCGAAGGCAGCTACGCCGGCGGGATTCACATCGAAATGACCGGGCAAAACGTCACCGAGTGCATTGGCGGCGCCAATCCGATCACCGAAGACAGCCTGTCAGATCGCTATCACACCCACTGCGACCCGCGCATGAACGCCGATCAGTCGCTGGAACTGGCGTTCCTGATTGCCGAAACCTTGAAGCAGGTTAAGCGCTAAAAACCGTACGAGGCAGGTTGTTCGCGATGCAGACGACTCTATTTTTCAGCTAAATCGAGTGGATGACATCGCGAGCAAGCCCGCTCCCACAAGGCCCTGCTCTAACTCACTTCTTCAACGGATCATCCCAAAACGGGCGATAGCTTTCGGTTTCGATGTCTGCCCGGCTCAAGCCCAAATCCTTGAGCCCCGCATCGCTGATTCGCCGCAGCGCCGCGCGCTCGCGGGACAGTTGATACCAACGCGCAATGCGCGCCAGCCATGTATTTTCTTTTAGACCTTTCATCACCTGGACCTCCTGGGGGATGGCTCAAGTCTCTGCCCAGGCATAAGATCAATCCAACGAATGTTTCTTATGCGACCCATCTGCGAGATTGATGAATGGCCGGTTTTCCGAGTATCGACACTGACTTGCTGCGCACTTTCGCTGCGATTGCCGATCACGGCGGTTTTACCCGTGCCGCAGAAGCGGTCAATCGCACGCAATCGGCGGTGAGCATGCAAATGAAGCGCCTGGAAGAGGACGTGCTGCACTGCACGCTGTTCCAGCGCGATGGCCGTACAGTCAGCCTCACGCCAGAAGGTCAGGTGCTGCTGGGGTATGCGCGGCGCATCCTCAAGCTGCACAGTGAAGTATTCAATACGCTGAGCCTGCCAAAAATGGTCGGCACCGTGAAAATAGGCTCGCCGGACGATTACGTCATGCGTTTTTTACCCGGCATCCTGTCGCGCTTTGCCCAGGACTATCCGCTGATCAACGTCGAGGTGCATTGCGAGCCATCCGTGCTGCTGTTACAGCGCAATGATCTGGACCTGACCATTGTGACCCGCGAGCCCGGCAAGGAGACCGGGCAGATTCTGCGTCAGGAGCGCTTTGTGTGGATGGTCGCCGAAGGCTTCGCCCCCCACGAACGCACGCCCATGCCACTGGCCATGTTCAATACCGACTGTTTTTGCAGTACTTGGGCGTGCAATGCTCTGGACCTGGCGCAGCGCGAGTACCGGATTGCCTACACCAGCGCCAGCCTGTCGGCGATCAACGCAGTGGTGAGCACCGGGCTAGCGGTGACGGCCCAGTTGCAAAGCCTGCTGCCCGCGGACTTGCGCATCATTGGCGAGGCAGAAAACCTGCCCCAGTTGCCGTCTGCCAGCATCGTGCTGCTGCGCAAACACAACAGCGCGGCCTCGCCGATCATTGAGTGCTTTGCCGAGTACATCGTCGAAGGCTTTAAGCTTTAATCGCCAGCAACGCCGCACACAGCAGCAAAAAGGCGCAGTACATTCCCCGCAGCATGCGCTCCGGCAGCGCATGCGCCACCTTGACACCCCAACTGATGCTCAGCAGGCCGCCGATGGCCATGGGGATGCCCATCAACCAGCTCACTTCGTCGTGCACCGCGTAGGTCAGCAATGTGACCGCCGTGCTGGGCGCCGCCAGCGCCAGCGACAAACCTTGGGCCATCACTTGCGTGGTGCCAAACACGCTGGTCAGCACCGGGGCCGCGACCACCGCACCGCCGACCCCAAACAGCCCGCCCGTGGTGCCTGCCAACGCGCCGAGCACCCCGTACCAGGGCCAGCCATAGCGCGAACCGGCCACCGGTTGCGCGGGCGAGCTATAGAGCTTGATCAGGTTGTACAGGGTGATGCACAGCAAAAAGACGATAAAGCCCCAGCGAATCAGCCGCGCATCGACGCCAACCGCGAGCATTGCGCCCAGCCAGGCAAAACAAAAACTCATCAACACCAGCGGCAACGCCTGGCGCAGGTCAATTTTGTTGCGTTGGTTGTAGCGGTACAGCGCCAGAAACACGTTCGGGACCGACATCACCAGCGCGGTGCCCTGGGCGATTTGCTGGTCCAGACCAAACCACAAACCCAACACCGGGATCGCGATCAAGCCGCCACCGATCCCGAACAACCCGCCCAGCGCCCCCAGGGCAAGGCCCAGGGCTGTATACATTGCAAAATCTATAAACATCACCGCCCCTCAATCAGAGCGGCCATGCTAACCAGTCACTGGCAGGGGGCAAAGCTTAAAACCGCACCTTAAGCGTAATTTCATGAATAAAAAAACCCGACGTTAAAGTCGGGTTTTTTATCGTGCGGTTTACGCCAGAATTACTTGGCGCGGCCCTTGTAGGAACCACCTTCACGGGTATCGATCTCGATCATGTCGCCGATTTCGATAAAGTCAGCAACGCTCAGCTCGGTGCCGTTTTTCAGTTTGGCAGGCTTCATCACCTTGCCCGAAGTGTCGCCGCGAGCGGAACCTTCGGTGTAGTCAACCTGACGCACGATAGTGGTCGGCAGCTCTACGGAAACCAGACGCTCTTCGAAGAATACGGCTTCGCAAACGTCGGTCATGCCTTCTTCAACGAATGGCAGAACGGCTTCGATGTCTTCAGCGTTCAGCTCGTACATGGTGTAGTCAGTGGTGTCCATGAACGTGTAGGTGTCGCCGCTGATGAAGGACAGGGTCGCTTCTTTGCGATCCAGGATCACGTCATCCAGCTTGTCGTCAGCGCTGTATACGGTTTCAGTCTTGTAACCAGTCAGCAGGTTCTTCAGCTTGGTCTTCATGATTGCGCTGTTACGACCAGACTTGGTGAACTCAGCTTTCTGAACCAGCCAAGGGTCGTTGTCGATACGAATCACTGTACCGGGTTTAAGCTCTTTACCAGTTTTCATTACGAGTATCCGAATTTGGATTGAGATTTACAAAAATCTAGGCCGCGTATCATATCCAATTTCTATAAAACAGTACTAGCGCTTGCGCAAGATCAGCCTGCAATGACTGCTCCAGACACCATTTCTCGGCGTGTTCGGAGATTTCTGACCAGTGTTCCTGCACGCCATTCCAGCTCGGCGCCATGTCTGAGCCGGCATTCCAGGCATGCCACAGGCCGGTAAAGGCTAGCGCGGCAGCGGGCGACAGGCCTTTGATGTACAGCGCCAGAAACGCATTGAGTTTGATCCAGTGCGCGTCTTCTTCCTGCTCGTAGATGTGCCACAGCAGCGGGCGCCCTGCCCACTGCGCGCGGACAAACGAGTCTTCGCCGCGCACGGCGTTGAAGTCACAGCTCCAGAGCAGGCGGTCGTAATCTTGCTGTCGGACGAACGGCAACGCTTGCACGGTCAATGACCCGCGCTGCTCAACACGCCCCAGCGCCAGCGCGTCGATTTCAAGCCAACGCAACAGGTCGCCCATGATTCGCCCTTGCGGCACGAGCAGGTGAATGGCCGTAGTCCCCGACGCCATGGCGTCCAGCCAACTGGCCAGCCCGGTGTTTTCGTAGGCAAACAGGGAGATCAGGCGGGCGTTGTCCGCCGCCACAACGCCCAGGCTTTGCAAAAAGCCCTGCTTGGCGTGCGGGTCTTGCTCAAAAGCACGGCGTCGGGTCAGCAAGTCAGCTTCGCGCAGCAAACCGCCCGTCCCGGCTTCAAAGCCCGGAAAGAAGAACGTGCGCTTCAAGCCATCCGGCCGCAGGGACGCCAGACCGTGGCAACCACTGACCCAGTCTTCAGCACTTAAATATTCGAGGTTGAGCCACAGCACCGGGGTTTGCCGGGCTTTTATGGCCTGTAGATAGTCGTCGGGCAAGGTGCAGGCGAAGGCCTCGATCACCACGTCGGCGGCCTCTACCGGTTGCCAGTCCTTGGGCCACAGACGCACGTCAACGCCCTGCTGCCACTGCTGGGCAGCGCTGGCATCGGCCTCAGGGCACAGCGGCACAAAGGCCTGCAAATCATCGACCCACAGCCGCACCGGCACCTGATGCTCGGCCACCAGTTGTCGGGCCAAACGCCAGGTCACACCAATGTCGCCGTAGTTATCGACCACACTGCAAAAAATATCCCAGGAGGCTTTCATTCCGGGCTCCACCAGTTAAAGGGCTGATTGTCTGCGCAAATCAGCGTGTACAGAAGGCTTGGGCCAAGGCGACAATCGCCGCTCGTTTCCCTTCAAGCCGCCTTTATGAACAAGACCGCCGTGTACCAGCAGATGCTGGAAAAACTCGCCATCGACCTCGACGTGCTCCAGCGGGCGGCGCAAACCGCTTATGAAGCCGCGACCCACGAAGAAAACATCGCCGAAAACAAATACGACACCCTCGGCCTTGAAGCCTCGTACCTGGCCACCGGCCAAGCGCGCCGGGTCGAGGAAATCCGTCAGGCACTGAAACACTGCCAGGCCATGACCCTGGCGCCGTTTGATCCCGCTCACGGGGTTCAGTTGGGCGCGCTGGTCAAGCTGGAAGCTGACAACGGCAGTGAACAGTGGCTGTTCCTGGCCCCGGACGCGGCCGGGCTCAAGCTTGCCCTTGAAGGCCAGAGCGTTACCGTGATCACCCCGCGTGCACCGCTGGGCGCGGCCTTGATCGGCAAGCAGGTGGACGATGAGGTGCAGATCAAGGTCGGCGGTGCAGCACAGGGGTTTATTGTCTGCGAGGTTGATTAGCGCATGCGTATTACTTGGCGGCCATCAGGCGGTTGACTTCACTGCGCACCATGTTGGCGTATTCGGGCGGCGACATGGCGTCCAGCTCTGAACGGACCCATTCTGCCCATTTACCCTTGCGTTTGGCGCGCTCCCCAAACAGGCGGGCTGCATCGCCTTTGGCTTTGCCCAGGTTGCTTTGCCACAGTTCGTACAGACGGGACTTTTCATCCTCAAGCGCAGCACGCTCGGCGAGTGACTTATTGGCGAGGTTGAAGCTCATGAGATTTTCCTGCTGCGTAAATTAGGCGACATCTTACACCCTCAAAAGAAGTGTCTCAGCCTGGATTTTTACTACGCTCACACCTCGGCTTCACAATGCGTTGAAAAATCGATGCAACTTTTTAGCATTGGGTTGACTCCATTAGTCATCACCCCATTCACCTGCAAGGAGTACCGCAATGGCTCGAAAAAATGCCGTACAAGCCGCTGAAGATCAGATCAAGGATCAAGCATTCAGCGAGCTTCAAGAATTGATCGCCGAATCTGACAAACTGCTCAAGGACAGCGCGTCGCTGGTAGGCGAAGAAGGCGAAACCCTGCGTGCACAGGTTGGCCTCAAGCTCAAGCAAGCCCTGGACTCGGTCAGCAACGTGCGTGAGCGCAGCAAGCCGGTGGTCGATGCCACCGAGAACTATATCGGTGGCCACCCATGGCAAACCGTAGCGATCTCGGCCGGTGTCGGCCTGGTGGTCGGCCTGCTGCTGGGCCGCCGCAACTGATCCAGCGCTAGCACGGTTACCAAAGCCCCGCGTTGTCATGACGCGGGGCTTTGTCGTTTAAAAATCAAAATTCTCGACATATTCAGTGACATCTCGCGCAGGCATTCCGGATACTTCACGCCATTCCACTCTTGCCAAAGAGACAGTCAATGTCCGAATCACCTGCTGCCACTAAACCTTTAAGCACTGCCCTTATCCTCCTGATGGCGGTTGCCACCGGCCTTGCGGTCGCCAGCAACTACTACGCCCAACCGCTGCTGCACACCATCGCCCAAGAGCTCGGCCTGAGCATGGAAAGCGCCGGCACCGTGGTGATCACGGCGCAATTGAGTTACGGCGCGGGCCTGTTTTTGCTGGTGCCGCTGGGCGACCTGTTTGAACAGCGCCGCCTGATCGTCACCATGACCGTGCTCAGCGCGGCCGGCCTGTTGCTCAGCGCTTTTGCGCCGTCCTTGACCTGGCTGCTGATCGGCACGGCGGTCACCGGGATGTTTTCGGTGTCGGCGCAAGTGCTGGTGCCGATGGCCGCCAGCCTCACCGACCCGCAAAGCCGTGGCCGTGTAGTCGGCACGCTGATGAGCGGCTTGCTGCTGGGCATTCTGCTGGCCCGCACCGTGGCCGGGGCGCTGTCCTCGGCCGGTGACTGGCGCAGTATTTACCTGCTGGCCGCAGGCTTGATGTTTATCAGCGCCATTTCGTTGTTTTTCGCCTTGCCCAATCACCACCACAGCGCGGGCCTGAGCTACCCGAAACTGCTGGGGTCGGTGTTCAAGCTGTTTGTCGAAGAACCGGTGCTGCGCCTGCGCTCAGTGCTCGGCCTGCTGACGTTCTCGCTGTTCGCTTTGTTCTGGACACCCTTGGCGTTTCTGCTGGCCGTACCGCCTTACAACTACTCCGACGGCGTGATTGGCCTGTTTGGCCTGGCGGGCGCGGTGGGTGCCGTGGCGGCCAACTGGGCCGGGCGCATGGCCGACCGGGGCCGCGGGCAAATGGCGACCACCGTGGGCTTGCTGGTACTGCTGGCTTGCTGGCTGCCGATGGCGTTTGCCGGTCACTCGCTGATCGCCCTGCTGATTGGCGTGCTGGCGCTGGATTTTGCCGTGCAACTGGTGCACGTGAGCAATCAGAACGCGGTGTTCCAGGTGCGCCCTGCGGCACGCAATCGACTGAACGCCGGGTACATCACCTGCTACTTCATTGGCGGTGCATTGGGTTCGTTGATCGGCGCACAAACCTATCCGGTATATGGCTGGGACGGCATTGTGGTGGTCGGCGCCGTGATCGCGACCCTGGCGCTGGCCATCTGGGGCTTTATGCTGCAGCGCGAAAGCAAGCTGCAACCTGTGGGCTAATGGCGCTTTTCATCAGGGGGTGAAGTCGCTAGCATGCGAAAAACGCCCTGACGACGGTCTGCCCCCCGCAGACCGTCCTAACGATCCGAGACGCCATATGATCCCAAAAGAATCCCGTAACGAACTGGCCCTGGATACCTTCATCAAGGCGCACCCGCATCTGCTGGAAGAAATGAAAGAGCTGAGCGCCGAGGACCGCCAGCAGCAAATCTTGTGGGCCTTTGAAGACGAAGCCGAAAGCCGTGGCCTTGAGGCCTGGGAACTCGCGCTGGAACTGATCGCCCGCAGCCCCGAAGAACTCAAAGCCATGCGCCTTGAAGTGCATCAGGAAGTGGCCGAAGCCCTGGAGATGAGCTGGGAAGAGTACTGCGGCTTTAACGACATCGCTGTCTGACCTTACCTGACGTAGCGGCGCCAAACCCGCCGCTACGCCATTAGCGCTGTCACTCCGGCAATACTGCGCCATCACCTTTGTGATGTGCCGAGACCAGCCTTTTGGCCATGTCCAGGTGCATTTGCAGCTTGGGCAGGTACTTTTCGGCAAAGGCCTGAAGCTCGGGTGAGGCCGGGTCATCAATCTGCTGTTTATACAGCTCGATCGCCTCCTCGCTGGCCTTGACCTGGTTAGCCGCATAGGCGGCATCAAAGGAATCGCCTTCCTGCACTTGCAGCATCAATTTTTTGGCTTTGCTGAGAATTTCTTCTTGATCAGCGACCTTCAAGCCCTGCTTTTGCGCGATGTCTTTTAAATCGCGATTGGCATCGGTGTAGTCCTTGATCACCTCAACCGCGTAACTGCCGACGTCGGTTGAAGACGATTTACTGATCGCCATACGGCTGGTTTCAATCGCCGCAATGCCTGCCGCAGACGATTCGTCGACAAAATCTGCCGGGCTGGCAGCGACCGCGCTGCCGATCACAAACAGGGCGTAGGCCAAGGCACATCCAGCCATAAAGCGTTTAGGGGCCATCAGGGGTTTCATTGCGTCCTCCAGTAAAAGGCAGGTTTATGTCCTGCACAGAATCTGAAGGCCCATGACGGCAAAGGTTTAAATGAGATGTGGTTTTCTGACGAGTGGGGCCGTTTATCGCAGCCCGTGACAACGGCTACAATCCGCCACAGAAGTAAGAAACCTCCTACATAACAATAAGCCCGCCCTACCCTTCTGGTGTAGAAGGCCGGTGCGGAGCAAAGCGTCATGCGCCAATTGCCGTCGCTCAACACGCTGCGCGTCTTTGAAGAAGTCGCCCGGCATCGCAGTTTCAGCCAGGCGGCGTTAAGCCTTAACGTCACCCAAGGGGCTGTCAGCCGACAAATCAAGCAACTTGAAGACTACTTGGGTGTGGCGCTTTTCGTGCGCACGCCACAAGGGTTGTCGCTGACCGAAACCGGCGTGAGGTTGTCGCCGCAGTTGGCCGAGGCGTTCGATCACATGGAGCGCGCGTTGCAGGCCGTGCGCGTGCCCAATCTGCGCCAGCGTCTGCGTATTGTCGTGCCGCCCACCTGGGGCACGCGCTGGTTGTCGGCGCACTTGCGTGCGTTCTGCGAACGTTACCCGGACATCAGCCTGAGCGTGACCAACACCAGCGCTCACGACAGCCTGAGTGAAGTGGACTGCATCATCCATTGGGGCCTGGAAGCGGACAGCCATTGCAGCAGCCAGTTGCTGGTGATGGAGCGCCACATTGCCGTCGCCAGCCCGGAACTGTTCGTCAACGGCCAGCCGCCCGATGTGCGCACCCTGCCCTTGCTGCACATCCTGCACGATGGCAAACGCTTGAAGGTCTGGGAGAACTGGCTGGCAGCCATGGGCCGTGACGACGTCGATGCGGCCCGCGGGCTGGAGTTCAGCACGCTGGACCAAGTGATCCACACCGCAGTTGCCGGGGGCGGACTGGCTGTGATCGACCGCCAGATGATCGAAAAAGAATTGGCCAATGCCAGCCTGCTGCCGATTACCCCCGTGGAGGTCATCGGCCCGTATGGCTATTGGCTGAACGTGGCGCATGACAAACAAGGCTTGTCGAAAGTGCGACTGTTTACGGAATGGCTGGGGTTGGTGAGTAACCCCTAAAACAGGGATGCCTGACACGTGTAGGAGCGAGCTAGCCTCGCGATCTTTTGATTCTTAAAAGATCGCGAGGCTAGCTCGCTCCTACGGCTTGTACTAGACCGGCGCCACCACCTTGACCGCCACTGGCGCGCTTTCTTGCACAGGGCTGTGGGCCTTGCACGCCTGGCTCAGGGTCAGGGATTTGGTCTCGGGCGCCCATGCCCATGAGATCAACGCACCAAACGCCAGAATCGCCGCCAGGATGCCAATGGTCGGGCTCATGCCAATCCCCACCACGCTCACCGGCAACAGGAAGGTGCTCACCGCCGAGCCCAAGCGACTGACCGCAGTCGCCAAACCAATACCGCTGGCGCGCACTTCGGTCGGGAAGCTTTCGGCCGGGAACACGCCCACCAGGTTACTCACGGCAGACAGCACCAAGGTGAAGATGCCAAATGCCAGCACCATCAAAAACGCCGCGCTGCTGGGCAGGATCGCGAGGATCAACAACGCCACCGCCAAGATGATGAACGAGTTGATCAGGAAGCCCCGACGCGAGAATTTCACCGTGCACCAGATACCGATCAATGCGCCGACAATCAGCAGCAGGTTGAGCATCAGTTCAGTGCCAAAGCCTTCAGCCAGGCCCATGGTTTTGAGGATGGACGGCAAGAAGGTGTAGATCGCAAAGTACGGCATCACGATGCACACGAAGAACAGGCAGTTAAACGCGGTGCGTTTGCGGTATTCGCGGCTGAACAGCACGGCATAACCCGAGCGGGTTTCGCCGGACGGGACTTCATCCAGTTCGACGTTGTCGCCCAGATGCTTTTTGACAATGGCCCGCGCCTCGGCAATGCGCCCCTGATTGACCAGCCAGCGCGGCGACTCCGGGGTGCCGATGCGGGCGATCAGAATCAAACCCGCCGGGATCGCCGAGGACGCCAGCATCCAGCGCCAAGCGTCATCGCCCAAACCGAGCATGGCGGTGCCCACAAAGGTGGCCGCCACGTAGCCAAAGGTCCAGATCACGCTGAACGAACCGAGCATCACGCCGCGATGTTTTTTGGGGGCAAACTCGGCCAGCATGGCGTGACCCACACTGAAGTCACCGCCCAGGCCGATGCCGATCAAAACCCGGCACAAAAACAGCCCCATCGCCGTTTCGGCGTAGAACTGCATGACCGACGCCACGGTGATCAGCACAAAGCTGACCAGGAAAATCTTCTGCCGACCGACCTTGTCGGAAATCCAGCCAAAGAACAGGCTGCCGAGAAACAGCCCGATCAGCGCTGAAGCACCGATCAACCCCTGCCAGAACGCATCCAGATGCATTTGTGGGCTGATCAGGGTAAAGGCGATGCCAATCAAACCCAGGATGTAGCCGTCTGTGAAGTGGGCGCCAAAGGTCAGCCCGGCGATTTTAAGGTGAAAGCGCCCGATGGGCAGGTCGTCGATTTTTACAGGTTGAGCGGACATGTTCGTCTCCAATTTTTTTTATTGACGGAGAAACCGATTGCTCTAGCTTTTCTTTGGATGGCTTGTGTGAGAGCGGGCTTGCTCGTGAAAGCGACAGATCGCCTTCGCGAGCAAGCTCATTCCTACAGAGGTAGTGCCGGGCTCAAAGACCGCCCATCAACAGGTACTTCAGTTCCAGGTAATCATCCAGGCCGTATTTGGAACCTTCACGGCCCAGGCCCGACTCTTTGATGCCGCCAAACGGTGCAACTTCCGTCGAGATAATCCCTTCGTTGATCCCGACCATACCGGCTTCCAGCCCTTCGGCCATGCGCCACACCCGGCCAATGTCACGGCTGTAGAAGTAAGCCGAGAGCCCGAACGGTGTGTCGTTGGCCAGCGCCAGCACTTGGGCTTCATCCGTGAAGCGAAAGCACGCCGCCACGGGGCCAAAGGTTTCTTCCTGGGCGATCAGCATGTCGTTGCTGGCCTCCGTCAGAATGGTCGGCTCAAAAAAGGTCCCGCCGAGGGCGTGGCGACGACCGCCGCACAACACCTTGGCGCCCTTCTCGACAGCATCACCGACATGGGCCTCGACCTTGGCCAACGCTTGCGCATTGATCAACGGGCCTTGCTCGGTGTCACCTTGCAGGGCATCACCGACGCGCATGGCCGCGACGGCTTCGGCCAACTTGGCGGTGAAAGCGTCGTACACGCCGTCTTGAATAAAGAAGCGGTTAACACAGACGCAGGTTTGCCCGGTGTTACGGAATTTGGAAGCCATGGCGCCTTTGACGGCTGCGTCCAGATCGGCATCGTCAAACACGATAAACGGTGCGTTGCCGCCCAGCTCCAGCGAGACTTTTTTCAGCGTGTCTGCCGCCTGGCGCATCAGCAGTTTGCCGGTGCGGGTGGAGCCGGTGAACGACAGTTTGCGCACAATGCTGGACGCTTGCAGCGCCCCGCCGATGGCCACGGCGTCCCCTGAAACGATGTTGAACACACCGGCCGGGATCCCCGCCTGTTCCGCCAGGACGGCCAGGGCAAAGGCCGACAGCGGGGTTTCTTCCGACGGTTTGAGGACCATGGTGCAACCGGCTGCCAGCGCCGGACCGACCTTGCGGGTGACCATCGCCAGCGGGAAGTTCCAAGGCGTAATGGCCGCCACCACACCAATGGCTTCCTTGACCACAATGATCCGCGCATCCGCCTTGTGGCTCGGGATCACGTCGCCATACGCACGCTTGGCTTCTTCGGCAAACCACTCCAGAAAGCTCGCGGCATACACTACTTCGCCCATGGCCTCGGCCAGCGGCTTGCCTTGTTCGCGGCTGAGCAGAGTGGCCAGGCCCTTCTGGTTGCTCAACATCAGTTCGCCCCAGCGCTTGAGGCGCTGGCTGCGCTCTTTAGCGGTCAACTTGCGCCAGGCCGGCAAGGCGCGATTGGCCGCATCAATGGCCAGTTCTGTTTCTTCAGCGCCAGCCTTTTGCACGTTGGCGACCAAATCGCCCGTGGCCGGGTTGAGCACCGGGTAAGTCGGGCCACCGCTGGACCATTGGCCATCGATGAAATTGCCGTGACGGATCAGCGCGCTCATGCCACCGCCTCCGTCAGGGTGAAGCGTTCGTGGGCCGGGCGGGCCGAGCGCAGGATGCGCTTACCGGCGGTGTAATCATTGATCACGTCGCACGGGGTGTAATTGCGCTCCAGTTCGTACAGTTCATCGGCATCGAGCTTGGTTTCGAGTGCAGCCAGGGCGCTGTCGAACTGCGCCGTGGTGTCAGCCCCCACCAGCATGCAATCGACACCCGGATGGTTGGCGACCCACGCCTGGGCGATTTGGGCATTGGACACACCCCGGGCACGCGCTACACGCTGCACCGAATGGGCGATTTGCCAAGACGCCTCGTCGCTGTACATCTGTTGCGTAAAGAAGTCGGTCTGGTTGCGCGTCGATTGCGCATCGCCGGTCAACAGGCCACGGGCCAGCGGGCTGAACACCGAGACGCCAAGGCCCTGATCACGGCAGAACGGGATCATCTCGCGCTCTTCTTCGCGGTAGGCGCAGTTCAATTGCAACTGCATGTTGATCGGTTTGACCCAACCGTTGCGCTCACAGGCCATGAGGATCTTCGCCAACTGCCCGGTGAGCATGGTCGAGACGCCGATGTAGCGGGCTTTGCCGGAGCGCACGATGTCGTTCATGGCGCTCATGGTTTCTTCAACCGGGGTGTTCACATCGAAGTAATGCAGCATGAACACGTCAACGTAATCCATGTTCAGACGCTTAAGGGAGGCGTCGATGCTGTCCATGATGTGCTTGCGCGAATGGCCGCTGGCATTGATCCCGGTGCGGGTGCCGTAACCCACCTTGGTGGTGATAACCAGGTCTTCACGACGGGCCAGGCGCTTGACGATACGGCCGACCACTTCTTCACCCACGCCAGCCGAGTAAAAGTCCGCCAGATCGATGAAGTTGACCCCGTTATCCAAGGCGTGCGCGACAATCGGCTCGCTTTGCTTTTCATCGAAAATCCACGGCTTCCAGTCCGGGGTGCCCATGTTCATGGTGCCCAGACACAGGCGGGAGACTTCAAGGCCGGAGTTGCCCAAACGAATGTATTGCATGGCGCAGACCTCAGGCTTTTGGCGTGTAGAAAGGGTTGGAAATGTGCTCGACCACGTCCGCCAGTTGCGAGGTGTACGGCAGGCCGGTCAGCGCTGCACGAATCGCCGTGCGGCAAGCGTTGTAGTTGTTCAGGTACACCGCATCCAGGTCATCACACGCCGGGTTGACCCAGTTGGCGGTGACGATGGCCCACTCGTCTTCGGCTTCCGGTGGCAAGGTGCCGTCCAGCAGCGCTTCGAGTACCGCCTTGGCGATCCCGGCCTGGGACGCGCCCCACGTCGCGTTGCCATGCAGGTCACTGCTGATCTCGGCTTTGTTGACGTACAGGGTCATCGGCTTGACCGGGATGTTGGGTTGCGCAATCACCATGAACGGGCAATGCCCTTGGCTCGGCGACGCCAGGCTGTTGGCGAAGGCCTGACCTGCCGGGCCGTTGCGCGGCCCGATCAAAATGTTGATGTGCGCGGCGTTCACGCCAGGGCCTTCGAAACCTTCACCGATGTACAGGTCGAGTGCTTTCATGAGTCATTACTCTTTGGACGATGCGTTATTGTGGGATCAGTCGTGCAGGCCGGTCGGACGACAGGCAAGGCGAACAGGGACAGTCAAAGAGCGCAGCGCAGGGCTGGCGAGAAGGGATTCAGTCATGGTTGCAGCGCTCTTTTTTGTTGTGGTTGAGCTGTTGCTGCAATTTTTAGCACTCGCGCAGGCGCGGGCTGTAACCATTAAAAGTCATGGGGGTATGCGTTTAGGTCATAGCCTGCTGGCCATGGAATGCAGGAAGGAAGGCGGGGGATGAAAGAGGATGAAAATGGGTAGGAGCGAGCGATCTTTTAAAGATCAAAAGATCGCGAGGCAAGCTCGCTCCTACCGTCGGGATTACAGCGAAATGCCAGCTGCCTTGGCCCGCGCTGCGTGCAGTTTTTTGTAGCTGTCGATCAGGCGCAAGTGCCGGTCCAGACCTTCCAGCTTCATGCTGGTCGGGGTCAGACCATAGAAGCGCACGCTGCCGTCAGCCGAGCCGATGGCGGCGTCCATGCGCTCGTTGCCGAACATGCGACGGAAGTTGACTTCGTAGTCTTCCAGCTCCAGATCTTCGTCCAGGTACATCTCCAGCACCGCATTCACGGCTTGGTAGAACAAGCCACGCTCAACGGTGTTGTCGTTGTACTGCAAGAACATTTCGACCGCCTCTTTCGCCTCTTCGTATTGCTGCAAGGCGAGGTAGATCAGCAGTTTCAACTCCAGAATGGTCAACTGGCCCCACGCGGTGTTGTCGTCGAACTCGATGCCGATCAAGGTCGTGATGTCGGTGTAATCGTCCAGCTCACTTTCCACCAGACGCTCAACCAGATCTTTGAGCGCCGCCTCATCCAGACTGTGCAGGTTGAGGATGTCTTCGCGGAAGAACAGCGCCTTGTTGGTGTTGTCCCAGATCAGGTCATCCACCGGGTAAATCTCTGAGTAATCCGGCACCAGAATGCGGCACGCCTTGGCGCCGAGGTGCTCGTAGACCGCCATGTACACTTCTTTGCCCATGCCTTCGAGAATCCCGAACAAGGTCGCGGCCTCGTCGGCATTGGCGTTTTCGCCCTGGCTGGTGAAGTCCCACTCAACAAATTCGTACTCCGCCTTGGCACTGAAAAAGCGCCACGACACCACACCGCTGGAGTCAATAAAGTGCTCGACGAAGTTGTTCGGCTCGGTCACCGCGTGGCCCGCAAAGGTAGGCTGCGGCAAATCGTTGAGGCCTTCAAAACTGCGGCCTTGCAGCAGCTCGGTGAGGCTGCGTTCCAGTGCCACTTCAAGGCTTGGGTGAGCGCCAAACGAGGCGAACACACCGCCGGTGCGCGGGTTCATCAGGGTTACGCACATTACCGGGAACTCACCGCCCAGCGACGCGTCCTTCACCAATACCGGAAAGCCCTGCTCTTCCAGCGCCTGAATGCCCGCCAGAATGCCCGGATATTTCGCCAGCACCTCGGCCGGTACGTCTGGCAGCGCGAACTCGCCTTCGATGATTTCGCGTTTGACGGCCCGCTCGAAAATCTCCGACAAGCACTGCACTTGCGCTTCAGCCAGGGTGTTACCGGCACTCATGCCGTTGCTGAGGTACAGGTTTTCGATCAAGTTGGACGGGAAATACACCACCTCGCCGTCCGACTGACGCACGAACGGCAGTGAGCAAATGCCGCGCTCTTCATTGCCGGAGTTGGTGTCGATCAGGTGTGAACCGCGCAACTCGCCATCGCGGTTGTAGATTTTGCGGCAGTAGGCGTCGAGGATCTCAGTGGGCAGCTCATCTTTGCGCCCCGGCTTGAACCAGCGCTCTTCCGGGTAATGCACAAACGGCGCATTGGCGATCTCTTCGCCCCAGAACTGATCGTTGTAGAAGAAGTTGCAGTTAAGACGCTCGATAAACTCGCCCAGCGCCGAGGCCAACGCGCCCTCTTTGGTCGCGCCCTTGCCGTTGGTGAAACACATCGGCGATTGCGCATCGCGGATATGCAGCGACCAGACATTCGGCACGATATTGCGCCACGAAGCGATTTCGATCTTCATGCCCAAGTCGGCCAAAATGCCCGACATATTGGCGATGGTCTGCTCCAGCGGCAGGTCCTTGCCCGCGATAAACGTGCCACCCGAAGCGGCAGAACTCGACGCCGGCATCAACAACGCCTGAGCATCGGCGTCGAGGTTTTCGACCTCTTCAATCACAAACTCAGGCCCGGCCTGCACCACCTTCTTCACCGTGCAGCGGTCGATGGAACGCAAAATGCCCTGGCGATCCTTCTCGGAAATATCGGCGGGCAGCTCGACCTGAATTTTAAAAATCTGGTTGTAGCGGTTTTCCGGGTCAACAATATTGTTCTGCGACAGACGAATATTCTCGGTCGCAATATTGCGCGTCTGGCAGTACAGCTTCACAAAATAAGCCGCGCACAACGCCGACGACGCCAGAAAATAATCGAATGGACCCGGCGCCGAACCATCGCCCTTGTAGCGGATAGGTTGATCGGCCACCACCGTGAAATCATCGAACTTGGCTTCAAGTCGAAGGTTGTCGAGAAAGTTGACCTTAATTTCCATGAGGGAATTACCAGAATAACGGGCTAAAAATATGGGCGCCATTATCCGATTTTTCAGCCGGAAGTCCCGCCCTTTTCCCAAATGCCTGCCAGGCCACCGTTTTGTAGGGCGAGCTGGTGTTGTGATGTTTTGGTCTTAAAGGTCAGGGGAAGTGACTCGACGGGAGGTGTTTTCAGCTCCCCTCAGGCCTTGCCCTCAAACAGATCCATAATTTCAGCATCCAGGCCGTCCGAAGCATCGATATTGAATGTCACCCCCGGCAGCATTCCGCGTCGCGCGCGGGCGGTAATGGGAACGAGCTTGGCCACAGGTTTACCAGATTTGGAGATGATGATTGTTTCTCCGCCTGCAGCTGCATCAACAAGCTGCGAAAAATGCTTTTTCGCTGCATAGATTGTATGAGTTTGCATGTCGCTTCCTCCCAGTGGTTTGTTAATGCCGAAAGGCTGACCCACCTGATGGCCAAACATAACGCACAACCTGTTCTCTATCAGCGCATTCCAACACGCCCGAGGTTCTATCCCCCCCACGGGAACTGTTGGAGGTAACAGAGCCGGATTTTAAAGTGATCTGCCAAGGGCATACAAAAGACCGCAACAACAGAAGTGACGCGCCTGCTGCACTCAGGCGCGTGCTGCTTAGTGCGTAGTTAAACCGTCCAGCGATTTGTCTACATACGCTTTGGCCAGCTCCACCAAATGCATGACCGACAACACCAGATGGCGCGGGTGCCCGCTCAAGCCATTCCCCGCCTCACTCGCCGAAGCACCCGCGCAGCGCAACAAGTCTGACGCTTGGGCCAAAGCCGCTTCTAAATTGACGCTGTCCGGGATGGCATACGTGGCCTGATCCACGTGCCGTGGAGGCTTATGGTTGAGCAGGTAGTAATCGAGGGCGCGATCCGTGGCGGCACGGTCTAACGACAATGCATCGCACTGAGCAGCATCTTGCAGGGGTAAAACGGGGGGATCGGGGACAATCTTCTTCATGGGTACAACTCCCAGGGTCTCTTAAGGAGCTGTCACTTATCGCTACTAAACGAATGGGTGGCAGCCGTACGCAGGTTAGTAGACCGGTGCCCCAGGAACCCGGCGCGCCACAAGGGCGCCCTGCGCACGGCCACCATAAAACGCTGGCCGAAAAAAAGCGCCTCGCGGAGGTGGCGCCTTGCGCCTGGGGGAACACGGGCTACTAAACCCGACCGCTGATTTTCAGCGATAGGCCGAGACTATTCCCCGAACTGCACAGGCACAAGCGAATGGAAGTTTCTAGGATGTTTCACCGGATTGAAAGGGAAGCGTCGTACGAAACGGCTGATTTTGAGCCTGTACGCTAACCGTGAAACAGCGTTGCGTTCGTCTGAAGTCAACACACGCTACTGTTCTAACGATTGCTCAGGGTTTACAGTTTTGGAATTCGTATACGGTGTATACATTTGAACTTAGGAGCCAATCATGGCATCGCCTGTGTTGTCATTCCGTGTTGAAGAAGGATTGGTCGAACAACTTGACCAGCTTTCACAAGCCACTGATCGCGACCGCCAGTACCACCTCAAACGTGCGTTGGCCCGTTACATTGAGGCCGAGTCCTGGCACATCAAAGCCATTGCCGAAGGCATAGCCGACGCCGACGCGGGCAAATTGACCGATCTCAGCACCATCAAAGCCAAGTGGGTGGACCGTGCCAAACATCGCACTGACAGACAAAGCGAGCAGTGATCTTGACTCGATTCACGAATATTACGAGTCACGCTTAGGCGCTGCTGCAGCGGATGCCGTGCTTGGCCAGATCATCGAAACACTGGAGCAACTGCAAACGTTTACCGGCCTCGGACGCCCTTCACAGACGCCCGATGTTCGGGAGCTGATTCTGGGCAAATTCCCGTTTATTGCACCGTACCGGCTGATGAATAGCGAAGTGCAGGTATTGCGTATTCTTCACCAGAGGACTGAGCGGCCAGATGATTGGTAAGGCTGCTACGGCTTTGGAAGGGTTAAAAATCAAAAAGCCAGGTTGACCGGAACAAGTGAACGGATATTTCCAAGATATTTCGCCAGATTGAAAGAGAAGCGTCGTACGAAACGGCTGATTGTGTGCCTGTAAGCTACAGCGGGTAAATCATGGTGAGGCGCAGGTGCTGCCGACCCGTCATCAGAGATAAAACCGGCCTGAACTTGGGTGTACTGTGGACCTGGAACTTATAAAGACTGATTTCTTGGGCTGGCATAAAGCCGTAACGTCGCAGGCTAAGTGCGCTTCAGCAGTGCAGACACAGCAGCACATCGCTGTAGTTGACATCTGCAAAATCTATGGCAAGATCCACGCACTACTCAGCCCCGTACGCAGCGATTCAGTTCGCTGGCCGTTGGGGCGAAAAAACCGACTTAGCGTCGGTTTTTTCGTTTTTAAGGGCTGACTATCTTGAGAACTGCGTGCTTTGTCGACGGTTACAACCTGTTTTATGGCCTGCTTGCAGGCACAGAGTACAAGTGGCTCGATCTTCCAGCACTGTTGGCGCACATTCTGCGCATTGAGAATCCTGACAACGTATTGGCCACCGTCAGCTTTTTCACTTCCGGTGTAAAACCCTCTCTTGCCAGTCGCGGCATCCTTTCAAAAGAAGCCCAAGACAGTTATTTGCGTGCCTTGATCGCACGCGGGGTCAGCGTTACTTACGGACGTCACCAATTAGAATCTGGCAAGGCTCCACGTTTCGTCGACAAGAACACACCAGCATCCAGACTTGATCAGGTCGCTATCTGGAAACTTGAAGAAAAACAAACAGACGTTCATATCGCTATCAGTATGTACAGGCTTGCAACTCGCCAAGCGGGCTTGATGCCCCACGAGCGAATCCAGCAGCTTGTATTGGTTTCTGCAGACACGGACATGACCCCTGCCTTGCAAGCGCTGCGAGAAGACTTCCCAGCCCTGCGAATAGGGGTGATTTTACCGCACCGTGAAGGTATCAAACGGACAGCACCGGGCTCTCTCAAGGCCTATTCGCACTGGATGCGTCACCTCGTAACCACGCAAGAACTTGCCAACCATCAATTTCCCACTCGTGTGCCGACGCTCAAAAAACCAGCCACTAAACCTGCGTATTGGTAATTTTTTGGGGAGTTACGCACAACCTGCTCGATGAACGAACTGGACTAACCCGCAAGCGGCTTTTCCATAATGATGGTGCGCTCAGCCCCATAAAATTCGTCCCGGATTGTTTGATAACCCAACGCCGCGTAAAAGCTCTGCGCGGTAATCGACGATGGCACTCGTAAAGCGCCAACACCAGCGCTGACAGCGGTCGCGTGAATGACATCCATCAACAATCGGCCGATACCTCGACCTTGGTGGGCAGGATCAACGAAAACACTTCTAACCACACTACCGTCGAGGCTTGCAGTGCCGGCAATAGTCTCGCCCAGCAAGGCTACGAAAACCTTGCGCTTGCCGAGCAGTGCGCTGACAGCTTCAGGGGCAAAGCTGCGCTCAACCTGAGCAATGATGTCAGGCGAATAATCCTGTGAATTGGTGCCACGCAGAGCGGCGATTACAACACGGCTTATCGCAGCTGAATCGTCCAGGGTTGCGGAGCGAATCTGACAGTCCATTTGGAAACCTCGATCGTTAACGATCCAGCTTAGCTCAAGGCAATGCGCCTTCACCTAAGGCTAACCCTCAAACCATTTTCCAGACGCCAAAAACCACAAACCCCCGACTTTCTCTTCGAAAATCAGGGGTCTGTGTTTACTTAATGTGGCGGTGAAGGAGAGATTCGAACTCTCGATACAATTTCTTGTATACACACTTTCCAGGCGTGCTCCTTAAGCCACTCGGACACTTCACCGTATCTCTTCAAACATGTTCTGTCTGTCGAGGCGCGCTAATGTAGTCGAAAGCTTTCGATATGACAAATGTTTTTTTCAGAATTTTCATGCGCTTACGGGTTTTGCTGGTTTTTTGGCATGAGCGGACCCGGCGATTCTGCCATTTTCAAGCCTTGGCACCGCAGCGCCAGCACGTTGAAGCTCAGGCACGCTTGCGTCTATATAGAAGGTGCGGGGCTTTTGGCTGACTGGTCAGTCAGTCACAGCGCTTTACCTGCGCCGTGGGGCTGGGTAACGTCTGACTCACTTAAATACAAGGAATTGCGCCATGAGTGACTTGATTGCTTATCACCTGGAAGACGGTATCGCGACGCTGACGCTGAGCAATGGCAAGGTGAATGCTATTTCTCCGCAGGTGATCACTGCCTTTAACGCGGCGCTGGACCAGGCTGAGTTGGATCGTGCAGTGGTGATTATCACTGGCCAGCCAGGGATTCTGTCGGGCGGTTATGACTTGAAGGTGATGACGTCCGGTCCTGAGCAGGCGATTGAGTTGGTCAGGCAGGGCTCGACGTTGGCGCGTCGTTTGTTGGCGCACCCGTTCCCGGTGGTGGTTGCGTGCCCGGGGCATGCGGTGGCCAAAGGCGCATTCTTGCTGCTGTCGGTTGATTACCGAATAGGCGTCGAAGGCCCGTTCAGTATTGGTCTGAACGAGGTGCAAATCGGCATGACCATGCACCACGCCGGTATCGAGTTGGCCCGCGACCGCTTGCGCAAGTCGGCTTTCCATCGCTCGGTAATCAACGGTGAGATGTTTAACCCGATCTCCGCGGTCGATGCTGGCTTCCTGGACCAGGTGGTCAAGCCTGAAGAGCTGCACGCCACAGCGCTCGAAGTGGCTCGCCAGTTGAAGAAGATCAATATGAAGGCACACAAGAACACCAAACTTAAAGTGCGCAAAGAACTCCTGGAAACCCTCGACAAGGCAATCGAGCTGGACCAACACCACGCGCTCTGACCTTATCGCTTGATCGGTATCCCGATTGCACGGTGCAGTCGGGATGCCTCCCTCCCCCACGCCTCACCGCAGTAGCGTCAGCACCTCTGGCTGGCACTTATCAGCCTTTGTTGAAACATATGCTTAAACATCAGCAATCTCCTGCGTGTATCGGGGTAATTGCCGTTTACAGTGCACGTCCGTACACTGCGCCACCTTTTGTTTTGATGAGCCTGTAAATGCTACTTTCGTTTCGCATGGTGTTGATGAGTGTGCATTTTGTGGTTGCGGGTGTTCTCGGCGTGCTGCTGGGCATGTGTCGCCCTTTCAATCCTGATAACAGTCGGCTATGCGCACGGCTGTATGCGTGGCCTTCAAAATGGATTTTGGGCTACAAGCTCAAGACTGAAGTCGGCCCGCTGATGGACAAGCCACAAAGCTGCGTAGTCATCGCCAATCATCAATCCAACTACGATCTGTTTGTGTTCGGCAACGTCGTGCCGCGCCGTACGGTGTGCATTGGTAAAAAGAGCCTGAAATGGGTACCGCTGTTCGGCCAGTTGTTCTGGTTGGCGGGCAATGTGCTGATCGACCGTGGCAACGCGCAAAAAGCACGCAAATCAATGCTGACCACGACACGCACCTTGCAGGAAAAAGACACGTCGATCTGGGTCTTCCCGGAAGGCACGCGCAACTTGGGCAAGTCGTTGCTGCCGTTCAAAAAGGGCGCGTTCCTGATGGCGATTACTGCCGGTGTGCCAATTGTGCCGGTGTGCGTCAGTACGTATAGCCAGCACCTCAAGCTCAACCGCTGGCACAGTGCCGATATTCTGATCCGCTCCTTGCCTGCCATTCCTACGGCGGGTTTGACCCAAGACGACCTGCCACGGCTGATGGAGCAGTGCCGCGAGCAGATGCTCGCCTGCATCGAGGCCATGGACCGCGAGCTGCTGGCTCAGCATAAGCTGCCTCAGCCTGCACTCCCCGCCCGCAAAACAACGGCGTCTAACCCGAACGTCTGAACGTTTGTCACGTCAAAGTGGTTGATTGCACGCTAAGCTGCACCTTCGTGCCATAACCCTTTGATGAAGAAGCGATTAGAACTATGGGGAGAGTTGTTGCTGCTGCGGTGTACAGCGAAGGCAAAAAGGTTACCGATATTACGCTGGACGAAGGGAGCGACTGGGCTGCAAAGCCCGGCCACTTCGTCTGGATCGGCCTGGAGCAGCCCAACGCACAAGAGCTGAGCAATTTGCAGCGCCAGTTCAATCTGCATGAACTGGCCATCGAAGACGCCTTGGAGCAACACAGCCGGCCAAAGCTCGAAACCTTTGGCGACGCACTGTTTATTGTCACGTACTCGCCGATTCGCCA
This sequence comes from Pseudomonas sp. HY2-MNA-CIBAN-0224, assembly GCF_040310285.1. NCBI lineage: Bacteria > Pseudomonadati > Pseudomonadota > Gammaproteobacteria > Pseudomonadales > Pseudomonadaceae > Pseudomonas > Pseudomonas sp. HY2-MNA-CIBAN-0224. The sequence goes on from NZ_JBEOPQ010000029.1 coordinate 53,123, forward strand.
TGAAGGCAAATTAGAGTTCGTTGAAACGCATATCTTTGCCGGCAATGGCTACATCATTACCAGCCGCAATGGCCATTCCGCCTCATACCGCTCTGTGCGCCAACGCTGCGAGGCCCGCCCGCTGCTGCTGGAGCACGGCGAAGACTTTGTGCTGTATGCCTTGCTGGACTTTGTGACCGAGAGCTATCAGCCCGTCAGTGAAGCCATTCACGCCGAGATCGAGCAGCTGGAGCGCACGATCATGGGCAATACGCTGAATGAAGCCGACATCGTCAAACTTCATGATTTGCGCCGTGATGTGCTGCGATTGCGGCGCTATGTGGCGCCCATGGTTGAAGTCAGCGAAGAGCTTCAACGCCTCGACTTCCCGTTTATCGACAAGAACATGCGCCCGTATTTTCGCGATGTGCAAATTCATGTCACCCGGCAGATGGAAGACCTGACCACCCTGCGCGACATCGCCAGCCAAACCATTGAAATCGTGGTGCTGCTGGAGTCGTCTCGGCAAAGCATCGTGCAGCGCAAATTCGCCGCCTGGGCAGCCATCCTGGCGTTCCCTACGGCGGTGGCGGGCATTTACGGGATGAACTTCCAAAACATGCCGGAACTGACCTGGCATTACGGCTATTTCGGCGTGCTGGGGTTTATTGCGGTGGGCGTGACGGGGCTATGGACAAGCTTCAAGCGTTCGGGCTGGTTGTAGAAATCGAAAAAACTGTAGGAGCGAGCTTGCCTCGCGATCTTTTAGAAGATCAAAAGATCGCGAGCAAGCTCGCTCCTACAGATCCGTGTCAGGCCGACTCAGCCGTGGGTTTGTTCGCCACAAAGCGCATCATCCACTCGGCAACAGTCTTGCCATGGTGGTCATGTTCGAGACTGGCGATGCCTTTGTTGTAAACCTGTTCGCCCAAATGCTCCTGGCGCAGGTCGAGCAAGGCCCGGGAATAGTCGTGAATGAACTCAGGGTGGCCCTGGAAGCACAGCACTTGGTCATTGATGTGATAAGCCGCAAACGGGCAAAACTCGCTGGAGGCCACCACTGTGGCGTTTTCCGGCAAAGAGGTGACTTGATCCTGATGGCTGATCAACAGTGTCAGGTCTTCAACCACAGGGCTCATCCACGGTGCCTTGGCTGCCAATGTGTATTGATGGGTGCCCACGCCCCAGCCTTTGGTCGCCCGCTCACTCTTGCCACCCAGCAATAGCGCCAGCAATTGGTGGCCGAAGCAGACACCCAACAGCTTGTCACCCCGTTCATAACGCGTCAGCAGGTACTCTTTAAGGGTTTGAATCCAGGGATCGGTACCAAAAGAGTCGGCCTTGCTGCCGGTCACCAGGTAGGCGTCGAACACTTCATCATCCGACGGGTATTCGCCATTCACCACGTTGTAGATGGTGAACTCTGCAGGAATGGGCTGCTGGGAGAACAGACGCTTGAACATCTGCCCGTAGCCTTGGTAGTGATCAATAAATTCAGGACGCAGGATGTCCGTTTCCAAAATGCAGATGCGTAGCGACATAAAAATACCTGGCACGATAAAGGCGAAAATAATGACGACAACTCGCTAGAGCCTGCCCTGAAACAGCAATTGATGGCAAGTACTGCGCGTACTGAAACCTTGGACAATCACCCACCGCTCACAATGTGCAGGCAAAATTAGTTCCCGGACGAACGGTAGGTGACTAATGATTTTAAACATCAGGGGGTCGATTGCGTCTAGCAACGGCCTCGCAGGGCATACACAAATTGTCTAATAGCGTTTTAAAAACTTATTGCGCTTGGATGATTTGAAAAGGTTCTAAGCCGCGTGTTATGCGGCCTCTAAGGTTAAGCCTGTCAACGGGCAAGACGCTTTCCAAGGATATGAGCCCTTACCGTGGAGCAATGCAATTCAGGAATAACAAAAAAAGGCAGGTCGCCATGTTCAAACACACGAAAATACGTCAAGCCGGGCTTATCCTCTTCGCTACAACTTTGCTGTTGATTTTGCCGAACCTGACCAAGGTCATCGGCTAAGGTGTCGCTTTTGTGTGCGAGTCCTCGGCACTTAAACGATCTCAATCCACAGAAACCAAAACGGCTAGCCCCAAGGCTAGCCGTTTTTACATCCGCAACTGACGTCAGTTCAGCAGGCCACGCACCTCCTGCTTGACGCCCCAGCCTTCAACAATGCCACCCAGCGGCGTTACAACCGCCTCGAAGTTCTGCTCGAAATCTCCAATACCGCCATATGTCGCGTGCATCACCTTGCTTAACTCAAGGTGCCAGGCGCCGTCCTCACCCACATTGATCTGGGCATTCAAGGACTCACCACAAAATTTGCCTGCTGCTCTGCGCGCCCGCTCCTCATCCGGGAAGATTGCGTAAAACTCAATGGGATGGATACGTGCAAAATCAAAACCGCCTTCTTTCATGCGGCGCAGCACAAAGCTGCTGAGGTCTTCTTGATGGGCTGTGCTCATGAAACGTCCTCCTCGCAATGGATAGACATTCAGCGCTCTCGTCACACCAGCAGATGTGCCGGAGCAGAGAGAATAAGCATGTAGCGAACAAGATCAGAGCCAGTCGAATACTTCGCTGGTCTGGGTGCAGAGTAGACCTGACGGATAATCTCTGCCAAGGGGGAAATTTAAATTTTGTGCATTTAAATGAATGACCTTCACACTCAAAAACACAGAGCACGGCACCTGGACAGATGCGCTGTCCAGGATCAGCCCTATGGCCGCAAGGGCCGCGTGTTACTTCTCAGCGCGCTCTTTGAGCCCCTGAAGGGTTTTGAACGGTGCATCCACCACGAACTTGTTGGCAATGAGGGCCGGGACGCTGCCACCTGGCTCGGTGTGCACCTGGTAGGTGACTTCAGTCAGGTTGTCGCCTTTAGGGACCAGCTTCCAGAAACCGTCCACCTGAGCCACCCGCACGAAGCCTTTTTCTTCAGGCTGATAGGTCGGTACGCCTTTGAGGGTACGGGTCAGCGTGCCGTCCGGGGCAACCGATGAGGTGACCTCCAGAATCGAGTCACGCGGGGTTACAGGCCACGGCGTATTGAATTGGGTGTAAGTCCAGCTCTTGTCACCTTCGTGCTTGAGCAGCTTCTGGGTTTTGCATTCGTGAATCCAGGCACACGCCCCCGCCACGTCTTCTTGCAGGCCCTGAATTTTGGCCAGCGGCGCCTTGATCAGGGTCACACCCTGGTAGGCCTTGTAAGCGGAGCCCGGCACTTCACTCAATGAGACTTTGATGCCGTCTTCGTTTTTCGCCACTTTCCAGTCTTCTGCCTGAGCCGCGCCCACCAGCAGAACACTCAAACCACACGCCATTGCCACTCGATGTAACGAACCCATTGTCTTATTCCTTATTGTTAAAGGTCTGTTCACTGAACACGAATGCACTAAGCCGCCGTCACCTGTTCCCACCAACCAATCAGGTTGATGGCCTCTTGCTGACTGCTGCCGCATACCTCGATGTCAGCCTTGAACGCGCCGCACACGGCGGGACGCTCTGGTTGGCCGAACAAACCACACAAGTAATCGACAGACAGATGCAGGCAGCGTTCCCCCGCGGGTTTGCCATCAGGCATGCCAGGGATCGGTGTACTGATGGAGGGTGCTATACAACAAGCGCCACAGCCTTCACGGCAATTCATGACGTTAGCTCCTCGTTAGGGGCAAAGTGCATTGATGACAAGGGATAGTACTCGCTGGAACGGGCGTTTGAAATTGACCGTTCAGCAGAATATCAGTGACTGATTAGTCAGTTTAGAAGTCCGTTTTCGACGCTGGGGCACTTATTGTTTGAATTCAAAATCGAGCGCGGCACCATCGATTTCATTCTGTCGCGCCTCGTTACGTAACTGCAGGCCCATTTCATTGCTCAGCAGGCGGCCGTTCAATTGGAAAGGGCTTTCCTCGGCCTGTTTTTCAACAAACATATTGGGCAGCAACGGTTTGTGCGCAGGCATGGGAACTGCGCCTAAAGGGCGCAATTGCCGAACCATCTCGGGCGGCAAGCTCAGATCAACTTTGCTGCTCGGCACACGCTTTTTGGTGGCCTTCGCAGGTGATTTGGGTTTCGCAGACGGCGTTTTCTTGGCCGGTGCCTTTTGCGCTTTGGCCGCAGGCTTGGCCGGGGTATGAGCAGCTTTAGGCTGGGCAGTGACTGTTTCGGGTGCCGACGGGTTCGCTGGCGCAGCTATCGCGCCAAACGCAGTCAACACGCCTGCCGACACGAGTCCTACACAATATGTCGCTCTCATAACTCCCACGGTTTTCTTCATTCAGGCACGCATGCTCGCGCTTTAAGCCGGCCGAGACAAGCCGAATGTAACCAAATGGCCATACCGCGCAGCGTTTACCCTTTTAATAGAGGCCTGCGGTCTCCTGGCACAATTGATTGGCAAGCATGCCCAACGTCATCAGTGCCCGCTCGGCTTCTTTGTTCCAAGGAGTGCCACAGTTGAGCCGGATGCAGTGATTAAACTGCTCGGTGTTACTGAAAATCAGCCCCGGCGCAATACTGATGCCCTGCTGCAAGGCACGCACGTGCAGCTCTTGGGTGTTCACCCGGCCCGGCAAACTGACCCACAAAATAAACCCGCCACTGGGGCGCGACATCTGGGTGCCTTCCGGGAAGTACTGCTGAACGGCCAGCTGGAATGCGCTGAGGTTTTTCCGGTATTCCTGCCGGATGTAGCGTAAATGGCGGTCGTAACCGCCGTTTTCAAGGTAAGCCGCCACCCCCATTTGCGTCACGCTGCACGCCGAATGGGTGGTGAACGTTTGCAGGCGCTGGATTTCCTGCTGATATTTCCCCGCAATCATCCAGCCGATTCGTACGCCCGGTGACAAGGTTTTAGAGAAACTCGAGCAATAGATCACGCGATCGAGGCGATCGTAGGCTTTCAACGCTTTGGTGCGCCCCACCTCAAACATCAGTTCGCCATAGATATCATCTTCAACGATCTGGATATCGAAATCTGACGCCAGGCGCAGCAGGTGTTTTTGCCGCTCTTCCGGCATGGTGCCACCCAGCGGGTTGCTCAAGCGCGTGGTGAGTACCAGCGCTTTGATCGACCACTGATTAGCCGCCAATTGCAGGGCTTCAAGGCTCATGCCGGTGGCTGGGTCGCTGGGGATCTCGATGACTTTCAAGCCCAGCAAATCGGCCAGTTGCAACAAGCCGTAATAGGTTGGCGATTCAGCGGCGATCAAGTCACCCGGACGGGTCAGCGCCCGTAATGACATTTGCAGGGCATCCACACAGCCGTGGGTGATGATCACCTCCGAAGGGTCGACCACCACGCCAGCATCCCGCATACGGATCGCCACCTGACGGCGCAACGGCTCAAAGCCGGGGCTGAACATGTAACTGAAGGCACGCGGGCTATGAAAACGGGTGACCTTGGCCAACTGCTGGTGCAGCGCGCGCACGGGCAAGTAATCGACGCTCGGCACCGCAGCACCCAGCGGAAACACGCCCTCGCGCCGCGACTCGACCAACACCTGCTGAATGATGCTGCTGCGTGTCACCAGACCTGGGCGCTCAACACGCGCGATGTCCGGTGTGGGCGCCGTCAGGGCCGGGGTTTGGTGCACGTAATAACCGGATTGCGGACGCGCCCGGATCAAGCCTTGGTCTTCAAGATTGGCGTAGGCCTGCAACACCGTCGCATGGCTCACATTCAGCTGTGAGCTCATTTTGCGCACCGAGGGCACACGCTCCCCCGGCTGGTAGACGCCACGCCGGATATCCTCAGCCAGTTGCTGAGCAATACGTTGATAAAGCAAAAGGTTGGTCATGGCGCGGCACTCGATGTTCAGGCATTTTTTTTATAGGAAGCATTTTTGTGACGAACAATACCGGAACAGTTTAGAAGTGTACGGGCACAGTTGCCACTATTCTGAGCCGTACAGTGCAGACCGCGGGTTAACTGTATGGGTGAGCGGCAAAGAACCTGCAGGAGCGAGCTTGCCTCGCGATCTTTTGATCGTTTAACAGATCGCAAGACAAGATGAGTTTTTACCTAAGCTA
>NZ_JBEOPQ010000030.1:0-59028 GCF_040310285.1 Pseudomonas sp. HY2-MNA-CIBAN-0224
CAAGTCGGACGGTTTATCAGCAAGGATCCGATCGGGTTTGCGGGTGGGCTGAATGTCTATGCGTATGCGCCGAATCCAGTGGGGTGGGTTGATCCGTTTGGGCTCTCAAAATCAGGGAGAAAACCAACTCCATCAGCAAAATCAAACATTGCCAACCGACAATGTTGCGCACACAAATGGAGCGTCGAACGATATGACAGAAAGTGTAACGGGCATATTCCTGGAGTAGGAAACGTAACTCTATTTCGAGATCCGAAAGACGGCTATTGGTACTCAGCCGATAAAACCGAACACGGAGGAAGCGCGTGGAAATTGTTCACAGAATCGAGAAGCGCCGGAACCCTAGAGTGGACAGCAGACCTCAATGAGTATGGAGACATCATGAAAGGAAAGCATAAAGGCTCGACAGGCCGCTCCGTCGACCTAAAGAAATTAAAATGCCAGGACAAAAAATGATCATTTCAGCCGAGGAATTTATCAATCTTATCAACAGCAACATTGAAGCTGACAATAAAAGAGCCATTACCGAAGAGGCAGATGAGAGCGTCTGGGAGAATGTAATCGCAAAATATCCAGACTATGAATTTTTTATACTGCAAAACGAAACTATCCAGCCCAACACAATAAATCTTTTGTCAAAAAGTGAAAACTGGAAGACAAGGCATGGCATTGCAAAAAAAAGAAGATCTGATACTAAGATATTAGCCCTCCTATCAAATGACGAGAACCCCATAGTTAGACAGGCGATTGCGTCAAACCAAAAAACACCTCATGCAATACTTAAACGTCTGTGTTCGGATACCGATGACAGAGTTAGTCGCGTTGCCAACTACAACATCAGACTTCGACCTCAGCAGTGAATTCCAATCAACTAAAAAATCGTGCCCTATCACTCCAAGGATCTCTTCTTTATGAAATGTATTGCTCGCCTAAGTGACTTTACAAACCACGGAGGACTCTTCAACAAAACCATGCCCCACCCTGTGTCTCAACGGCAAACTAATGGTAGCCAAAGGCTAACTAGTGATGTGCCGCCCCTGTGCATGGGGTCGATTGTCGAAGACAGCAACAGCTATTCCGTCAACGGCGTTCCGGTGGTATTGAACGGCATGAAGACTACCTACAGTGCCAAGCTGATCGCCAGCGGCTCGTGGGCATCAATTCACCGCTGAACATGTCAGCGAGCGTTCTTTAACAGTTCAGTATCACCACCATTGGCTCAACAACGCCAACGCCAACGCCTGCGATCTCCATCAAAATCCGCGATGCTAAAAGCCGTCTGCTCAGCCACACCGACGCTCCCGACCTGCAAACTGCAGTGGTTTTACGATGCGGCGGGCAATAACACCCGCGAACACCAGCACCTGCACCTCTACAAACCCTGCCACGTTGCCATCTGGCAGCACGCGTACGACGCCCTCAACCAACGCATCGCCACCACCCGCCCCGACGGCCACCGGGTCAGTTGGTTGACCTACGGCAGCGGCCATTTGTTGGCGATGAAAGTCGACGACATCGAACTGCTCAGCTACCAGCGCGACGACCTGCATCGAGAAATCGCCCGCCACCAAGGCAACGGCCTACAACAACGCCAGAGCTGGACGCCCAACGGCCAGTTACAGGAACAAACCGTAGCCCTTAGCGGCTCAAGCACGCGCCTGCTAGTGCGCAACTACCGCTATGACGACGCCGGGCAGTTGACCGACCTGCACGACAACCGCCGTGGCGACATCAACTACCGTTACGACCCGCTCGGCCGCCTGCTCGGAGCCAGCAGCCAGTACAAAGAAGAAACCTTCGCCTTCGACCCGGCCAGCAACCTGCTCGACCCCAAGGCCCCGCGCCGGCCCATCCACCACCCGCCGCCCAAGCTTCTCGACAACCTGCTGCGCGACTACGTCGGCCAGCACTACACCTACGACGCCCGCGGCAACCTGCTTGAACGCCTCGACAACGGCAAAAAAGCCCGCTTCACCTGGGACCTCTACGACCGCCTGACCCGCTACGAAGACGACCGCCTCACCGCCGACTTCGCCTACGACGCACTGGGGCGAAGGGTAGCCAAATACTCCAAAGCCCACTGCCCGCCCAGCCCCGGCGCCGGCCCGGCGTGGATCGAGCAACAGCAGCGCACGCTCAACGCCCAATACGACTGCGGCCGAAACATCTACGGCTGGGACGGCGACACTCTGGCTTACGCATCTCGCCCCCCTGAAACCCGCCGATCAATACGGCGCAACGCCTCCCTCCAAACCTAAAACCGATCAACACTCCCACCCCGCATAACCCATCGCCTTTTAACACCAGACGGTGGCCGTTTGGTGCCAACGGTGCGTACTATGACGCCCGTTTCAATAACGCGATCCAAGCGCCCCATACGGCGGTGTATGCCTTGCGCTGACACCTTTTGACTTCTTTGAGAACAGCATGACTTTTGACTTCGATACGCTGCTGGATCGTGCCGGCAGCGGCAGTAAAAAATGGGGCCGCTATCCGGATGAGGTTCTGCCGATGTGGGTCGCGGACATGGATTTTGCCGTCGCGCCGGTCATTCAGCAGGCCTTGCAACAGCGCATTGCACACCCTGCTTTCGGTTATTGTCTGGCGACCGACGCGTTGCGTAACACGCTGGTTGATTACCTTTGGCATGCCTATACCTGGCGGATCGAACCTCAGGACCTGGTGTTTCTGCCAGGTATAGAACCCGGCGTCAGTATGGCGCTGCGCTCATTGATCGAACCGGGTGCGGGGGTGGTTGTGCAGACCCCAAACTATTCGCCGCTGCGTAATGCCGCCAGCCATTGGCGGTTGCCAAGCATTGAGTTGCCCTTCCAGGCCGATGTCCAAGGCAACTGCTATACCGATATCCCTGCACTGCACGAGGCGTTGACCAACGCCGGTGCACTGCTGTTGAGCAACCCGCACAATCCGTTGGGCAAAAGCTTTTCTGCCAGCGAACTGACAGATATTGGTCATGCCTGTGTCGAGCACAACGCGCTGATCATCAGCGACGAAATTCACGCCGATCTGCAATTCGATGGTCTGCGCCATGTGCCTATTGCGTCACTTGATCCGCAGTTCGCGCACCGCACGGTGACTCTGATGTCAGCCAGCAAGGCTTATAACATCGCCGGTCTGAAGACCGCGTTTGCGGTGATCCAGAACCCGCAGCTACGTGAACGGTTTGATAACGCCCGCGCCGGCATGGTCGACAGTGTGAATGCCTTGGGCCTGGAAGCCACTCGCGCCGCCTACGCCGATGCAAAACCGTGGTTGACCGAGTTGCTGGCTTACCTGCAGGGCAACCGTGACTATCTGCTCGACGCCGTGCGCACGCGGCTGCCGGGTATTACCCTGCACGCGCCGCAAAGCACTTATCTGGCCTGGCTGGACTGCTCGGCCCTGGGCCTGGACGACCCGCAGCGCTTTTTCCTCGAAGAAGCCAAGGTTGCCCTGAGCGCCGGGACTGAGTTCGGCGCGGCCTATCAGCAATTTGTACGGCTCAATTTCGGTTGCCCGCGTTCGACCCTGGAAGAAGGTCTGGCCCGAATGGAACGCAGCTTGAGGGGCACCACAAAACCGTAGGAGCGAGCTTGCCTCGCGATCTTTTGATGTTAAAGGATCGCAGCCTTCGTACCTCGACAGCGACTACAGTTGCGTAGCGCTTTACGGTAGGTGCCAAACATGGCCGCAAACAACACCCTACAACCCACCGGTGGCAGGCCGATACGCAACCTGCCACGCTTGAGGTCGAGCAGTTCGTTGATTTCAGCGAGCATGTCACTACGCTCAGAGAGCAAAACAAGTGCACGCCGGCAGGCGATATCACCGGCAGCCGTCAGCTAAACTTTGTGACCGGCGCGGTTAAACAAGGGCATGCCCAACTCGTCTTCAAGGGACTTGAACGCCTTGCTGACGCAGAATTGGTTTTTGCCTATCTTGAACCCACCTCGGCGACACGGCGCGGTCACTGAGCTCATCTGGTTTTTGAGGAATGATTGACATGATTATTTCATCCGCTTCCGATTATCGCGAAGCCGCTAAACGCAAGTTACCGCGCTTTCTGTTCGACTACATCGACGGCGGCGCCTACGCCGAGCACACCCTGCGCGCCAACAGCGCCGATCTCTCGTCCATCAGCTTGCGCCAACGCATCCTGCGAAATGTCGAGAGCCTGAGCCTCAAGACCATGCTGTTTGGCCAGGAACACGCAATGCCGGTCATCCTCAGCCCGGTCGGCCTGACCGGCATGTTCGCCCGTCGCGGTGAAGTGCAGGTGGCCAAGGCTGCCGCCAACAAGGGCATCCCTTATTGCCTGTCGACGGTGTCGGTGTGCTCCATTGAAGAGGTGGCGTCGCAGAGCCCGCAGGCGATCTGGTTTCAGTTGTACGTGCTCAAAGACCGCGGCTTTATGCGCAACGCGCTGGAGCGTGCCCAGGCAGCAGGTGTCACCACCCTGGTGTTTACCGTTGACATGCCCACCCCAGGGGCGCGCTACCGCGATGCCCACTCCGGGATGTCAGGGCCGTACGCCTCCTCGCGGCGCATCCTGCAAGCCATGACCAAGCCAAGCTGGGCGCTAGATGTGGGTCTGTTGGGTCGCCCCCACGACTTGGGCAATATCACTCAATACCGCGGCAAACCAACCACGCTGGAGGACTACATTGGCTGGCTGGCCAACAACTTCGACGCTTCCATCAGTTGGAAAGACTTGGAATGGATCCGTGAGTTCTGGAAAGGCCCGATGATCATCAAGGGCATCCTGGACCCGCAGGACGCCAAGGATGCGGTGAGTTTCGGCGCCGACGGCATCGTTGTCTCCAACCATGGCGGCCGCCAACTCGATGGCGTGCTGTCTACCGCCAAAGCCTTGCCCGCGATTGCCGACAGCGTAGGCGACGACCTGACCGTCCTCGTCGACTCCGGCATTCGTTCCGGGCTGGACGTAGTGCGCATGCTGGCACTGGGCGCAAAAGGATGCTTGCTGGGGCGCTCCAGCGCTTATGCACTGGCGGCTGACGGGCAACACGGGGTTGAAAACCTGCTGGATATCTTCAGCAAGGAAATGCGCGTCGCCATGACGCTCACAGGTGTTACCTCGATCGACCAGATCGACCGCTCTACCCTGACCCAGGGCGATTATTGATTATCGCCCCGGCCTGACGTATTGATCAGGCAGCCAGCCCGCCGTCTATGAGGTAGATGGCGGCAGAAAACGTGACGATCGACAACACGGTACTGATCAAGATGGAAGTCGCGGCCTCGCTCTGATACACACCGGCCTGGTTGGCGAACATGGCCGGTATCGTCGCCGAGGGCAGCGCACTCAACAGGATCATTTGCTGGGCAAACAAACCGTGCCTGCCCAGTACCACCATCGCCCCAAACATCAAGGCCGGCTGAACAAACAGCTTGAGCCCCAGATTGGTCCATACCTCACCCGACATCTTCAGCGTGTCGGTAGACATGATCAAACCCAGACAGAACAGCGAAACCCCTGGCGTCGCCTTGCCCAGAAGGTTGAACGACTCGGCGGCCACGGCGGGCAATTTAAACTCCAGCATAGACAACAGAATGCCCAGCGCAGGCGCCCATACCAGCGGTCGGCGCACTGCCGTTGACAGGCTCGACACAAACGCCTGAACACCGCTGTCTTTACCATCAGCGATAGTCAGCAACGTGATGGTCAGGGGGATCATGATCAAGGTTGCGACAAGGTTTAAGACCAGCACCGAATAGATGCTCTGCGGCCCGTACATGGCACCCAGGATGGGGATCCCCATGAATGCAGCATCCGGAAAACCGTTGACCAGCCCTTTGAGGGTCGCCGCCTTGAGGTCGCGAAGGCGCAGCCAGCCAATGCCCAGCGCCAGCAGGAACATGCCAATGATGCCAATCACCGTCGCGAAAATGTACTTGAAGTCCAAAAGCTGCGCCCGCGGCGTGTTCGCCATGCCAACGAAAAGCAGAGCCGGCATGATCCAGCCGAGCACTAGGCGGCTGATCAACAAGCTGTCCGAGTGGGTTAACTTCCCGCGCTTACCGGCGATGAAGCCGAGGAGGATGACGCATGCAACAGGCAAAAGAGGCCCTACTATCCTGTCTAACACTTCTTGAATCCTCGACTTTATTTTTATCTCTGGAGTGTGATCCCGACACGTTCGGCACGCGACATCACACCCGGTAACTGCGGCTACCGAACGTTGCACACGCGGGCGATGAATTCGGGGTCAATACAGCGGATCAGATGGCCTAGGCCTGGGCGCCCATACACAGGCGGTTTATCAACCGTGTCGAGCAGCAGTTGTGCTGGGGTGTTGCGCCGTTTGAGCCGGTCACGCGCTAACGCGCTGTCGGTTTCAAAGTCAGCGGAAAGTAATTGAGCTACCGTTGTTCAGCAAATTAAAAAACATGACTTATTCTTCATTTTCGATCTGAGCGGCGCGCAACATTATTGTGATTTTCCGAATAGAGATTGCAGCCAAGCCCTATTTATTCAGCCCAACGAACATGCAAACCTTTAGACAGAGCACACTTCAGCTCACCCGCACGACTACGCAGGCGTTCCGGGAGCCAAGTTATTTTCTTAAGGGTTTTAACTCATGAACACGTCCAGCAAAAAAGTCGCCATCGTTACCGGATCCTCACGGGGCATTGGCGCAGCCATTGCCGAACGCCTTGCCCACGATGGTTTCGCAGTGGTGGTCAACTATTCGGGCAATGCGGCGCCAGCCCACGCTCTGGTCGATAAGATCACTCAGCAGGGTGGCAGCGCGCTCGCGGTTCAGGCCGATGTCAGCGACAGTGCGGCGGTCAAGCGACTGTTCGAAACCACCATCACAACCTTTGGCGGTGTCGATGTGCTGGTCAACAATGCCGGGATCATGGCGCTATCCCCCTTGGGCGATACCGACGACGCGACCTTCGACCGACTGCTGGCGATCAACTTCAAGGGCACCTTCAATACCCTGCGCGAAGCGACCAAACACCTGCGTGATGGCGGGCGGATCGTCAACTTTTCGTCCAGCGTGACCGCCCTGCTGCAACCGACCTATTCGATCTATGCCGCCACCAAAGCCGCAGTAGAAGCCATGACCAGCGCTCTGGCCAAGGAACTGCGCGGCCGCAACATCACAATCAACGCCGTGGCCCCCGGCCCGACGGCAACCGACCTGTTTCTTAACGGCAAACCTCAGGAGGTGATCGATCGCCTGGCCAAACTGGCGCCGCTGGAGCGCTTGGGCGAACCTGCAGATATCGCAGCAGTTGTGTCGTTCCTCTCGGGTCCGGACGGTGCCTGGATCAACGGCCAGACCCTGCGCGCCAACGGCGGGATTATTTGATAAGGGCCTGTTTGCTGCCTACCGCACGGTTGGCAGCAAACAGGCCCAAAACAGCGTTCTAACGCCTGCGCGCAGGCAAGTCGGTGCAACTGCCGAGGGCAACCTCGGCAGCCATGCCGACCGTCTCACCCAAGGTGGGGTGCGGGTGAAGGGTCTTGCCGATGTCCAGGGCGTCGGCCCCCATTTCGATGGCCAGGCACACTTCACTGATCAAATCACCCGCCCCGGTGCCGACAATGCCGCCGCCGATCACACGCCGCGTGCCGGCATCGAACACCAGTTTGGTCAGACCTTCATCGCGGCCGTTGGCAATCGCGCGGCCTGATGCAGCCCACGGGAACACCGCCACCTCTACCTTGATGCCTTGGGCTTTGGCTTCTTGCTGAGTCAGCCCGGCCCACGCCACCTCCGGATTGGTGTAGGCAACCCCGGGGATCTGCAACGCATCAAAATGGCTGCACGCCAGCTCAGGGTTATTCAGGGCCTCACCCGCCGCCACTTCGGCGGCGACATGGCCTTCGTGCACGGCTTTGTGCGCCAGCATGGGCTGACCAACAATGTCACCGATCGCGAAGATGTGCGGCACAGTGCTGCGCATCTGCTTGTCGACGCGGATAAACCCGCGCTCATCCACATGGACACCGGCCTTGTCAGCGCCGATCCGGTCGCCATTGGGTTTGCGCCCGACCGCGACCAGCACCAAGTCATAACACTGCGGTTCGGCAGGCGCTTGCTCACCGTCAAAGGTCACCCAGATGCCCTGCTCGCTGGCCTCGGCGCTCACCGTGCGGGTATTGACCATCACCCGATCAAAACGCGGGTGGTTGTACTGCTCCCAGACCTTGACCAAGTCGCGATCAGGCCCCTGCATCAGGCCATCCAGCCTTTCGACCACGTCGATGCGTGCACCAAGGGCCGAATAGACGGTAGCCATTTCCAGGCCGATAATCCCGCCACCCACCACCAGCATGCGTTTGGGCACCGTCTTGAGTTCAAGGGCGCCGGTGGAGTCCACGATGCGTGGATCATCCGGCATGAACGGCAACGTCACCGGTTGGCTACCGGCAGCAATCACGCACTGCTTGAACCGGATCACCTGCTTTTCACCCGTCAGCTCAAGACCTGTGCCCGAGCACAGCGAGACCTCAAGGTGATGCGGGTCCAGAAAACGCCCGACCCCGCGCACAACCTCAACCTTTCGCCCCTTGGCCATCCCCGCCAGCCCGCTGGTCAGTGTGTTGACCACCGCCTCTTTGTGACGACGCAACGTACCCAGATCAACTTGACCAACACCAAACTCAATGCCCATGGCGGCCAAGTGCGGCACTTCCTCCATCACCGCAGCGATATGCAGCAACGCTTTGGAGGGGATGCAGCCAACATTCAGGCACACGCCGCCCAAGGTGGCATAGCGCTCAACCAACAGGGTTTTCTGGCCCAGATCGGCCGAGCGAAAGGCCGCCGAATAGCCGCCGGGGCCGCCACCCAGCACCAGCACATCGCACTCAACACTCACATCGTTCACCTGACTCATGTGCGCCCTCCTCACAGGATAATTCGACGAAAGTCAGCCAACAGCGCTGCCAGATGCTGAAGGAAGCGCGCCGCAGCCGCGCCATCGACCACGCGGTGATCCCACGAAAGCGCCAGCGGCAGGACCAGGCGCGGGGCAAACGTCTGGCCATCCCACAAGGGCCTCATCTGTGCCCGGGTTACCCCCAGGATGGCTACTTCCGGGGCGTTGATAATCGGGTTAAAGCCGGTGCCGCCAATCCCGCCCAGGCTGGAAACGGTGAAGGTCCCTCCGCTCATGTCGGCAGGCCCCAACTTGCCGTCCCGGGCCTTTTTTGCCAGTTCTGCGCACTCTGTGGCGATCTGGCCGATACCTTTGTGCTCGACATCGCGAATCACCGGCACCACCAGCCCATTGGGCGTGTCCGCAGCAAAACCGATGTGGCAGTACTGCTTCACAATCAGGACCGGCTCACCGTCTTCATGGCCCAGTGAACTGTTGAACGCCGGGAAAGCCTTCAGCGTCGCGGCCGCCGCCTTGATCAGAAATGCCAGCAAGGTGTACTTGATCACTTCCTTGCTGCCCTCCTGATTGAGTTGAACCCTGAATGCCTCCAGGTCGGTGATGTCTACCTCCTCGTTATTGGTGACATGGGGAATCATCACCCAGTTGCGCGACAGGTTGGCCCCCGAGATTTTCTTGATGCGTGACAGCGCCACTTTTTCAACCGGACCGAACCGGGCAAAATCCACCTCCGGCCACGGCAGCAGATTGAGCCCGACGCTTTGCCCAGGGCTATCCAGACGCACCATGGCGTCCTTGACGAAGCGTTCGACATCCTCGCGCAGCATGCGCCCGCCCTTGCCGGTGGGCACCACGCGCGACACATCCACCCCCAATTTGCGCGCATAACTGCGCACGGAGGGGCTGGCGTGCGGCTTGGCCGCCGATGGGTTGACCGCCGGGACTGCCGCCGGGGCCGATGGCGCAGTGACAGCCACAGGCGCAACACTGATTTGCGCAGGGCTGCTGACTGCCGGTTGAGGCGCAGGCTCGGCACTCACCGCCACCTTTAACGTCAACATGGGGCTGCCCCTGGACACCCGATCACACTCTTTAACGGTCACCGCCACCACAACCCCGGCCTCGGGGCTGGGTACATCCATCGAGGCCTTGTCCGACTCCAGGGTCAGCAAGGGCTCATCGATTGCCACTGTGTCGCCCGGTTTGACCAACACTTCAATCACCGGGAGGTCTTTGAAGTCCCCAATGTCCGGGACATGAATCTCTCTGATTTCACTCATGACTTACCGCCGCATAAAAAAGGGAAGACAACCGTTAGCGCGTCCAGGGCGCGGGACGATCACCGCCCAGCCCATAACGCTCAACAGCCTCAGCCAACACCTGTCGCGGTAAACGGCCGTCACGCACCAGGCCGTCCAAAGCCGCCAAAACAATCTGCTGGCGGTCCACTTCAAAGAAGTCACGCAAGGCGGCGCGGGTATCACTGCGGCCAAAGCCATCGGTGCCCAGCGCAATAAAGCGCGCATCGACATAACTGGCGATCAGTTGCGGCCAGGCGCGAACATAGTCAGAGGCGGCAATCACCGGCGCATCGCCAGCCAGCGACGCACACAGATGGCTGACCTGCTCAGGCTCGGCCGGGTTGAGCCGGTTGTGCCGCTCGACCTCACGGGCTTCGCGCGCCAGCTCGCTGAAACTGGTGACACTCCACACCTCACTCGCGACCTGCCAGTCGGTTGCGAGCATTTCAGACGCAGCGATCACTTCGCGCAAAATAGTCCCGCTGCCCAGCAGCCGGACCGAACCACGGGGCGCATCAGCCTCTGTCTGTGCATAGCGGTACATGCCGCGAATAACCTGGGCTTCGACGCCACTCGGCAGTGACGGCTGAGCGTAGTTTTCGTTCATCACGGTGATGTAATAGAACTCATCGACATCGCGCTCCATCATCTGGCGCATGCCATGGTCGACAATCACCGCCAGTTCACCTGCGAACGCCGGGTCATAGGCGCGGCAGTTGGGTACGGTGGCCGCCACCACGTGGCTACTGCCGTCCTGATGCTGCAGCCCTTCGCCGCCCAAGGTGGTTCGCCCGGCGGTTGCGCCGAGTAAAAAGCCCCGTGCACGTTGGTCCGCCGCAGCCCAAATCAAGTCCGCAACCCGCTGAAAACCAAACATGGAGTAATAGATGTAGAACGCCAGCATCGGCTTGCCATGGGCACTGTACGAGGTCGCAGCCGCCACCCACGAAGAAATCGCCCCGGCTTCGGTGATGCCCTCCTCCAGCAACTGACCATCGCGGGCTTCGCGGTAATAGAGCATGGAACCCGCGTCTTCAGGCTCGTACAACTGGCCCAGCGGCGAGTAAATGCCGATCTGGCGAAACAGATTGGCCATGCCAAAGGTGCGCGCTTCATCCGCCACAATCGGCACGATTCGCGGCCCCAGTTCTTTGTCCTTGAGCAAACCGCCCAGCATGCGGACCACGGCCATGGTGGTGGACATTTCCTTGCCATCGGCTTCAAAGGCGAAACGCGCGTAGTCCGCCATGGCCGGTATGGCGACGTGCTCACTGCCCTTGTTACGCGCAGGCAGGTAACCACCCAAAGCGTTGCGGCGTTCGCGCAGATAGCGCATTTCCTGGCTGTCTTCAGCCGGGCGATAAAAGCGCAACTGCGCTACATCATCATCCGACAGCGGCAAGGCGAAGCGATCCCGAAACGCCTTGAGCGCATCGATATCCAGCTTCTTGGCCTGGTGCGAGGTCATGCGTGACTCCCCCGCGCCGCCCATACCATAGCCTTTTTTGGTCTTGGCGAGGATGACCGTCGGCTGGCCTTTGTGCGCCTTGGCAGCGGCGAATGCGGCATACAGCTTGCGCAAGTCATGCCCGCCACGCTTGAGGGCATCAATCTCGGCATCCGACATGTGCGAGACCAGCGCCTGAATCTCCGGATCCTGCTGGAAGAAGTGCAGCAAATTGTAGGCGCCATCCTTGGAACCCAACGTCTGGTACAGACCATCGACCGTCTGGGCGAAGCGTTGCAACAAGGCGTTGTGGGTGTCCCGGGCAAACAGCGGGTCCCAGTCCGAGCCCCAGATCACTTTGATCACATTCCAGCCAGCACCGGTAAACAGGGCTTCAAGTTCTTGAATGACCTGGCCGTTACCGCGCACCGGGCCATCCAGACGCTGCAAGTTGCAGTTGACGATAAAGGTCAGGTTGTCGAGCTTTTCCCGCGCCGCGAGCGTGAGCCCGGCAATCGACTCGGGCTCATCCATTTCACCGTCACCGAAGACGCCCCAGACATGGCGCTCGGCGGTGTCGGCCAAGTGGCGGTGTTCGAGGTAACGCATGTACCGCGCCTGATAGATCGCACTGATCGGGCCGATGCCCATCGAGCCGGTCGGGAATTGCCAGAAGTCCGGCATCAACCAAGGGTGCGGATATGAACTCAGGCCGTTGCCGCCGACTTCCTGACGATAGTTCGCCAGTTGCTCTTCAGACAAGCGCCCCTCAAGGAACGCCCGGGCATAGACCCCTGGTGCCGAGTGCGGCTGGAAAAACACCAGATCGCCGCCATGCTGCTCATCACGGGCACGGAAAAAATGGTTGAACCCCACCTCGAAAATTTCAGCGGCAGAGGCGTAACTGGCGATATGCCCGCCCAGTTCGCCGTAGGCCTGATTGGCGCGCACCACCATGGCCAATGCATTCCAGCGAATGATTGCGGTAATCCGTTCCTCGACGGCCAGGTCGCCCGGGTAAGGCCCCTGGCGTTCAATCGAAAGGGTATTTCGATAGGCCGAGTACGGATGCACCTGCGCGGTGACGCCAAGTGCTCTTGCGTGTTGCTCCAGTTGTTTGAGTAAAAACTGGCCGCGTTCGCAGCCGGCCTTCCGTACCACGGCCTCCAGCGACTCCCGGGTTTCATCGCGGTCACTGTCAACCGGCACACGTTCGTTTGGCACACCCATGGTGGCCTCCTTGATTATTATTTGAGGGCGCAGCTGTAGTCGCTGTCGAGGCGCGAAGGCTGCGATGCGGGCCGCAGGACCGCCGTTTCATCTCTCGCAGCCTCGTGCCTTTGCAGCGACTACAGGCTTTGGGTGAAGGTGTCGCGGTAGGCGTAAAGGCCCGGAGTGCCGCCGGTCATAACGAACAGCACGTTATCGCCAGCGCGGTAGCGGCCTTGGCCAAGGTCAGCCAGCAGGCCTGCGAAGGCCTTGCCCGAGTAAACCGGGTCAACCAGCAGCCCTTCGCAACGGGCCATGAGGTGTACGGCTTCGATCATCGCCGGTGTCGGCAGCCCGTAGCCTTCCCCCAGTTGGCTGCCATCGATATGGATGGCCTGCGGCGCAAGGGTGGCTGCATGACCGAGCAGCGCCAGCGCCTCTTGAGTCAGCTGCCGCGTCCTGCTCGCAGAGGTTTGCTGATCGGCCAGCACCGACCAGGACTTCACGGTCGAAGCCCCACGCCCCAGCAGCTCAAAGCCCGCCGCGAGCCCGGCATGGGTGCCCGCACTGCCATTGGGAATCACCACTTCGCTGAAATTAACGCCCAACTCGATCTCTTGCTGTGCGATTTCTGCCGCGCAACGGGCGTAGCCCAGGCTACCCAACGGCGTCGAGCCGCCAGTTGGAATCACCATGACGTTGCGCCCTGCGGCTCTCAATTCATCGGCTCGCTGCTCGGCGGCGGCCAGGGCGTCGGCCCCCTTGGCCAGCACCTGTATCCGGGCACCAAAAAGCTGATCCAGCAGGACGTTGCCGTTGAGTTCGTAATCGGTGTCGACCTTGGGCACCGAGCGGGTCAGAATCAACTCGCAGGCCATGCCCAGTCGGGCACACACCGCCGCCGTTAAGCGCGCATGATTGGACTGAATACCGCCAACCGTAATCAGCGTATCAACACCGTTTTTCAGCGCGCCGCCGAGATGAAACTCAAGCTTGCGCAGCTTGTTGCCGCCCCCGCCGATGTGCATGTGATCATCACGCTTGAGGTAAAGGCCGACGCCTTGCTCGCGCAAGCCCAACTCCTGCTCAAGCCGCTCGGCGCGTTGAATGCGGGTGGCGCCCTGCAACACATCTGCCCGGGGAAAGGCCGCCAAAGCCTTGTCCAGTCTGGTTTGCATGTTCTGTGACCTCATCGCTGATGTTTATTCTTAATTAATATAGGAACAAACCAGCGGGTAATAAACGCACTAAAAGTTAGTACTTGTATAACCTGAGGTTCGCAATCAATGTCGCCCGCTGTTCAGGCCGCAAACTGCGCTATAAGGGTTTTCAGTTTTTTATCTGTACAGCCAGAAGGCATTTTTTATGAGCAAGCTCAGGCAAATGGAAGTCTTTGTGGCGGTCGTCGAGGCGGGCAGTTTTGCTGAGGCTGCGGTTCAGGTGGGCATGTCGGCGGTCATGGTCGGGCGGCATATTCAGAGCCTTGAAACAGCCTTGAACACCCGGCTGATTCAGCGAACAACGCGCCGCCAGTCCGTCACCGGTGAAGGCCGGTTGTTTTACGCCGAAGCCAAAACCGCCCTTGAGCAGATCGAGTACGCCTTCAAGCGCGTCGAGGCCTCCACCGACAAACCCAGCGGCCTGCTGCGCGTGACCGCGCCGATGACCCTGGGCAGTGCGTTGATTGGTCCACTCGTCACCGAATTCATGCAGCTGTATCCCGAGATTCAGATTGAGCTGATCTTGAGCAATAAGGTCGTGGACCTCTACGAAAGCTCATTTGATCTGGGCTTCAGGATTTCCGAGCGGGTGGACGTCAACCTCGTCTGCAGGCCACTGCCGCCCTACCGGATGGTGATCTGCGCGGCGCCCAAATACCTGGCCACCTGGCAGGCGCCGCAGACCCCGGAGGATCTGTCCACACACCGGATTTTGACCCACACCTCGTGGAACAATCGCTTTGCCTGGCCCTTGCGCCAAGGCAACAAGGACGTTCCGTGGCCCGAGCAGGCGGTCCTCAAAAGCAACGATGGCAAGGTGCTGCTTGAAGCGGCCATTGCCGGCTGCGGAATCTTGATGCAGCCGGATTTTCTGGTAGCCGCGGCATTGGCCAGTGGCGAGCTGGTGCCGCTGATGAGTGCCTGCGCACCGGAGCCCAAGCCGGTGCAAATGGTCTATTTGCGCTCAAAAAAATCACTGCCCAAGCTGAATGCCTTTGTCACGTTCATCAGCGAACGGCTGGGCTCGTCTACGCCTGAGCCACACGCTCACTGACCGAAAATAGACGTTCGATGCTCGATCCACTTGAGCAACTCTTCGGCCCCCACCGATTGCGGTTTGTTGAGCTTGACCAACAGCCGGGCATGCACATTCTCGAACAGCGGGTGATCGATCGAGCGGGTCACCAGCGCGCCGCTGACCCGGTCGTTGAAGGCCGAGAACTCGCTCATCATCGTTACCGCATCACCGCTCATCACATACCGCCTGAGGGCCGTCAGGGAGTTGGTGACCATGGCCGGGCGAATAGACAGGTTTTCGGTATGCAGCACGAGCTGAATGATTTGCCCCAGGCCGTATTCCGACGGCATCACTGCCAGCGGGTAACGCAAGATGTCTTCCAGCTTCAACGGCTCGCTGAGCTGCGCCAACGGATGGCCCGAGCGCATGAGTAAACGAACCGGCTGCAAGGACGACGCGCGATAGGTCACGTCAGGGTGCGCCGGGGGGTTGTAGGCCAGGCCAATGCTCGCGGCGCTTTGCGCGACTTCTTCAAGCACGCTGTTGACCGGCAACACGTCCAGCGTAATGCGAATGCCGGGATAGGTGTCGGTGAACTCACTCAAGACCTTATCGATCAGCAAGTCGATAAAGCCCTCGCTGATAACAATCCGGATATCCCCTTCCCTCAAGCCTTTAAGCCCGCGCAAGCGGTCTTCGAGGTGTTCTTGCTGCGCCTGGCAGCCACGCCAGAACTCCAGAAGAAACTGCGCCGCTTCAGTCGGCACCACACCGCGGGCTTGGCGTTCAAACAAGACGCTGCCGACCTCTTCCTCCAGCAATTGAATTTGCCGGGTAATCACAGAAGGCGCGGTGTTCAGATTCTCCGCCGCTCCGCGAATGGAGCCGCTGGAAAGGACTTCATAGAAATAGCGCATTCGACGTTGATTCAGATCTCTCACGATAAACCTGCTGCTCAATGACTGTTGCTTACAGAGCAACGCTAGCATTTAAAAGTTGCTCTTGCTCACACAAGGTTTGCACCTGAATATCGATCGAACAATAAAAAGATCCCGTGGAGAGCCGTATGCACAGCAGCAAGCCAGCGAGTGAGCTTTCAGCCATCTATCGAAAGATTGACTGGCGGTTATTACCTTTTTTGCTCGTGTGTTACTTCGTGGCGTATCTGGACCGGGTCAATGTGGGCTTTGCCAAGTTGCAAATGCAAAGCGACCTGAACTTGTCCGATGCCGCTTATGGGCTGGGCGCCGGTATCTTTTTTATCGGCTACGCCTTGTTCGAGACGCCGAGCAACCTGCTACTGCCCAAGATCGGCGCACGCAAGACCCTCAGTCGAGTGATGATCTTATGGGGCACCACATCGGCCTGCATGATGTTCGTCGAAACGGAACGGGCGTTTTACGTCTTGCGCTTTTTCCTCGGGGTATTTGAGGCCGGATTCGCGCCGGGCATGTTGTTCTATTTGACCTATTGGTACGGCCGCGAACGGCTGGGGCAAGTGCTGGCAATCGTCATGCTGGCAGCGCCGCTGGGCGGGATCTTTGGCGCGCCGCTCTCGGTATGGCTAATGACTGCGTTCGAAGGCGTACACGGTTTGTCCGGCTGGCAATGGATGTTCTTTCTGGAAGCCATCCCCGCTGTGCTGCTGGGTGTGCTCGCACTGAAAGTGCTGAGTGACAAACCGGCCACCGCGCCCTGGTTGAGTGAACCTGAAAAACAGGCACTGGCAGCGCACATCGGCACAGGTCGGGGCGACCACCATTCGTTCAAACAGGTATTGAAAGACCCGCGGGTTTACCTGATGGCTGCTGGGTATTTCTGTTTGATCTGCGGCATCTATGCCATGAGCTTCTGGCTGCCGACCATCATCAAAGAGTCAGGTATCCACGACACCATGCAGATCGGCTGGTACTCGGCCATTCCTTATATTGGCGCGATGGCGGGCATGTTGATCTTTGCCCGGACCTCAGACCGTTTCTATGAACGGCGCTGGCACACAGCCCTTCCGGCATTGATAGGTGCGATCTGCTTGACCGCGTCGGTGATCTACAAGACCCACTTCGGGTTATCACTGCTGTTCCTGACCTTGGCCACCACCATGATGTGGTCAGCCTACACGGTGTTTTGGGCCATCCCATCGCAGCACTTAAAGGGTGACGCGGCCGCAGGCGGCATTGCCGTCATCAACACCATCGGGCTTACCGGTGGTTTCCTCAGCCCGACGCTGATGGGCTATGTCAAAACGGCCACGGGTAACTCTGACTCGGGCCTGGTGTTCATCTCGGTGATTCTGCTGCTGGGGGCCGTGCTGCTGGCTGCGAATAAACCTGAACACGCTCAGCAAAGAGCAACGTCTAACCAAACCGTTTAAACCCATAATAAAAAGGTGTCTTTACTGTCATGGCCTATCGAATCCTGGTGGCTGGTTTCCAGCATGAAACCAATACCTTCGCGCCCTCCAAAGCCGAATACGAAAACTTCGTCAGGGGCGAAGGTTTTCCGCAAATGGTCAGGGGCGCGGACGTGCTGAAATTACGCGAGGTCAACATCCCCGCAGGCGGCTTTCTGATTGAGGCCGAGCGACTGGGCTATGAGGTGGTTCCAGTGATCTGGGCCGGAGCCAGCCCGTCAGCCCATGTCACCCAAGCGGCCTACGAGCGCATTGCCAATGAAATCATCCAGGCGGCTGCCAGCCAGACACTGGACGGCCTCTATCTGGACCTGCATGGCGCTATGGTTGCCGAACATACCCATGACGGTGAAGGCACACTGCTGAGCCGGCTGCGTGCCGTGGTGGGGCCGGACATACCGATCGTGGTCTCACTGGACCTGCACGCCAACGTGACCGATTTGATGCTCGAACAGGCCGATGCCATGGTTGCCTTTCGAACCTATCCCCACGTGGACATGGCTGAAACCGGCATAAAAGCCGCGCAACTGCTTGATCTGCGACTGCGTTGCGGGAAACTGCAGCACGCCAGTCTGCGACTGCCCTTCCTGATTCCGGTCAACGGCATGTGCACCCTGCTGGAGCCCGCGCGCAGCCTTTACCAGCAACTGGAGCACCTTGAATCAGAAAGCCTGTCGCTGTCCTTCACCCCCGGCTTTCCGGCTGCCGATTTCGAAGAGTGCGGGCCGGTCATCTGGGGCTATGGGCTGGATCCGCAGGCGCTGCAAGCCGCCGTCGGCGCCCTGTATGACAAGCTGGTCAGCGAAGAAGATCAATGGGAAGTGCCGCTTCTGCTTCCAGACGATGCCGTGCGCCAGGCCATGGCATTGGCAGCGTCGGCCCAACGCCCCATCGTGATTGCAGACACCCAGGACAACCCCGGCGCAGGTGGCGACGGCAATACCATGGGCATGCTCAAAGCCCTGTTAAGCCACCAGGCGCGTAACGCTGCCATCGGTTTGATCTATGATCCTGCGGCCGTTCAGGCCGCGATTGCCGCCGGGCTGGGTGGTTTTATTGACATCGCGCTGGGCGGGCAATCCGGCGTGCCGGGGGATGAGCCATTACAAGGCCGCTTTGAAGTCACCCACCTGTCTGACGGCCGCTGCCGCTTCGAAGGCCCCATGATGAATGGCATGGACGTTGATGTCGGCCCGGTGGCGGGTCTGAAAATCGACGATGTGAGCATTGCCGTCAGCTCAAGCAAATGCCAGATGCTGGACCGTTCCCTGTACCGGCTGGCCGGCATCGACCCTGAAAAAATGAGCGTGCTGATCAACAAAAGCTCCGTGCATTTTCGCGCCGACTTCCAACCCATCGCCGAGCACATCCTGGTGGCCAAAGCACCCGGTCCGATGACCGCAGACCCGGCGGACATCCCGTGGACAAGGTTGCGTGAAGGCATCCGCTTAAAGCCGAACGGGCCTGCGTTCCATCACTGAATCAAAAAGGATGACCTGAGCATTTCGTGCAGATGCACTGCCGCATGATGGGACGTATCCGTCAGCAGATAAACGTGATGCTCAGGCAAGCCAGGCAACGCCATCTGAAGAATCAGCGAACCGTCATCGGCCGCCCCCTGGGCTTCCACAATGCCCAACGCCAAACCGCTTCTCACACACGCCAATACAGCGTGGGAATTGGCACTCTCCAGCAGGATCCGGTAACGGATCCCGGCGGCTTTCAAGATCGCCAGCGCTGACTCCCGGTACGGGCAGCCACTCAATTGCAGGGCAATCGGCAAAGGCTGATCTGGATCGTACTTGAAGCCAGCAGCCGCCGCCCAGCACGGCTGTGTAGAACGCAGCCGCTCAGCATGGCTCAGTTGCTCATGACTGACAGCGATGGTCAGGTCCAGTTGCTTGCGTGCAAACAGATCGAGCAGTTCAGTACTGGATTTGACCACCACTTCAAGCTCCAGAGCCGGATTGCCCGCGACGAACAGCGGTAAAAAGTCCGCCATCAATTGCTCGGCATAACCGTCTGGCACTCCCATACGAACCTTGCCCGTCATCAGTTGTGGCGACAACGTTGCCAACAGCCGGTCATGGGCCATCAAAAAGCGCGTGGTTTCGCCCAACAGTTGCCGCCCCGCAGGCGTCAACTCAACGAGTTGATTGTTGCGGACCAAAAGTTGATGCCCAACCTTTGCCTCAAGTTTCTGGATCTGCGTTGTCACTGCCGAAGGGCTGCGATGGACGTAATCGGCCGCATCCTTGAAGCGCCTGAACCTGGCCACGGCCTGGAAGGTTCTGAGCACATCAATGTCGAGGGCTCTGCCCATGAGGTCACCTGATTTCGTTATGTCGAACCAGCGATTCGATTTATTCAACTGTACAGGGTTTACACCCACTCCTATGGTGGGGTCAACACATGCCAGCCACTGCACGCGCAACCTCAACCGGAGCAAACAAGACCACTCAAACCACCGTATGGAGTGACACCGATGAGCCTGAATGACTTTGTTGTAGATGCCCTCATACGCACCGAACGCTATAAGAACACCCAACTATGGACCGTTGAGAACCACGCCAAATACTCGACCCTGACCGCCCCCCTGGCCAGTTCTGGCAACCCTTCGCGCTTCAACTTGCAAATATTTCAGCTCATGTGCGCCTTGAATCAGCAAGGCATGGCCGAGGATGGGCTGTGTGCCGACGCCCAAGGCCAGGGCGCACTCAAAGACATTCTCGGCACGCTTGCCGAGCGTCTGGCCCTGCTGAGCGAGAATCGCCATGTGCACTATGTTGAATTAGGCCCTGAACCGATCAAAACCGCGCACTTGCTGGGGCGGATCACTGAGGCTTGCACCTCCCTGCGCTATACCGCCATCGACATCAATCAGACCTCAGAAAGCGTAATGCGTGACGCGGTGTTTCCAATCGTGGAACAGCATGGCAGCTTCAATTACATCGCCGCCGACTATCGAACCGTTGAACGTGCCGACCTGCATCATGAGCAGGACATTACCCTGATTACCTTGCTTGGCTTTCAAGAAGGCAACGAGTTGCCGGTGACCACCGGACGACTCATTCGCAGCCTCGCGAGCGACGCCACATACATCATTTCGGAGATGCAGATCTACGAAGAAGGGCTGCAAAGCAACATCCACGCTTTTTATGCCAACCCGCACATGATCAGGTTTTCGCAGGTAGTTGCCCTGCAGCAAGGCTTCATCCCGCTGGATGAGCATGCTGTCACCCTCGTGAGATTCAAACTGCTGGATGAGCTGATCCATGTGGCCGTCACCCTGCAACCCGTTGAGAAGGGACGCCAACAAGGCTGCCTGCTGACCAATATCTGCCTCAAATACACCCCTGAACAGTTCCGTCGCATCAGATCTCGACACTGCAACTGCAGCGTGCTGGATGAGTTCGCCAGCGGTGATGGCTCTGTGCGTTATCAGATTGCCAAATACCTCCAATAGCAACACCACAGGGAGCCATGAACCATGGATCACACAGACCCGCTACCCCTGTTTGAGCGCGGCGTCGGGCGAGTAAAACTGGCGCTGAAATCCACGTTGAGAAAAAGGTCGCGCAGTGCCTCGCCCGCTGCCGACGAGCAAGCGCTCTGGCGTGACGACCTGCTCTGCCAGGCAAACCTTACGATCAGCGATGCGCGAACACTTGCCGACCTGGGCTACGCCTTGAGCCCGCACCCCGACATACCGGCCGAAACGATCACCGCAGTGGCTTGCGCGCACCGGTTGTTCACGCCCGAAGCCGTGGCGACTCTTCAAGACATCTGCACGCGTCTGGAAGAACATGCAGATGACAGCGACTGGATCATTTCCCGGCGCACACGCGCAGTCACCACGCTATCGCCGTTCATCAACGCCATGATGAACAGTCGCCGCTTCCTGTTGGCCATCTCGCGCATTGCGGGCGTCCCCCTGGTGCCCTACCCCATGCTCAATGCCCGGTCGCAGATCAATTATTTCTATCCCAAGCCTGAGCATGAACAGCAGCAACTCGGTATGTGGCATACCGACGGCACCAACTATGTGCTGAACATTGTGCTAACGCGCTCGTCAGACTACACCGGCGGAGAATTCGTCTTTCATAACAGCACAGTCGAGTCTTTCGACGCCCTTAATCACCGTACGTTCGAAACCGCCCCGCTGATCGAACCCGGTGATGCGCTATTCATTTATGGCAGTCGATTGTTTCATGGCGTTCGGCCAGTAAGCACCGGCCGACGCATGTCGTTGGTGCTGTCCTTCCACTGCCCTTACGCCCGTCAAGATTCCAACCAGTTCTGGCACCTCGCCTCAGACGACGGCATCCCCGCGACCATTCCCAACTGGTTAAAACTGCGCTGGGCCTTACAGCGCTCAGCCGCCAGACAATTCGCACGTATCGGTATCGCCCCCATTACCTTTGAAGAACTGCGCTATCCAGAGAGTTGACTATGTCACGCAGCACGCTGTATCTGTTTTCACTGCAAGCCGTCTTCGTCCTGTCCTGGAGTTCGGGCTTTATCGGCGCCCGCTTGGGCACTGAAGATGCTGGCGCCATCAACCTGCTGTTCTGGCGGTTCCTGCTGGTCACTGCGTGTTTGCTGCCGTTTGTCTGGCAGCGACTGTGGGCATTGTCCCGGGCACAGTTGCGCTATAACGCCATTATTGGCTTCCTGTCTCAGTTCGCTTACCTGGTCAGTGTCTATATCGCCATACGTGGCGGCCTGCCCGCCGGGATAGCGGCGATTATCTGCGCACTGCAGCCACTGATCACCGCCGCCCTGGCCGCACGGGGCAACCACGAGCGCAGCGGCTTGCAAGAATGGCTTGGGCTGGTGATCGGATTCAGCGGGGTCGGCATCGTGATCTGCGGCGAGTATGCCCTGTCCGATAACAACATCGGCATTGGCCTGTATGCCCTGCCATTGATCGCGGCGATCACCCTGTCTATCGCCACGTTGTATCAGCGCCAGCAATCGGTATTGGCAACCGGACACAGCAAGGACGGCCAGCTAATGCCACTGTTTCTACAATCGGCCACCACGCTGGTCCTGCTGTTTGCTGCCGGTTTGGCACTGAATGACATCCAGGTGCCCACCCAGGCCAATGTCTGGGTGGCCGTCGGCTGGTTGACGCTGTTCTCAACGTTTATTGCTTACCTCAGCCTGTGGACCCTGCTCAAGCGAATGTCCGCTACTCGCGTGTCGGCGCTGGTCTATCTGGAGCCGCCGGTCACCTTGCTGTGGGCCGCCCTGATGTTTGGCGACGCCCTGCACTGGACCACCTACGTGGGCATTTTGGTGGTGGCCACTGGAGTCCTGATTACCCGGCGGCGCAGCCATGCCTGCGCCGTTTGCAGTGAAGCGTGAGAAGGCAATCAAACTTGGGCGACGAGCAATCAGTGGGCAATGCACACCGATTTAAGCTCAGTACAGGCCTCAATCACTGAACGGCCAAATTCACGCCCCATGCCCGATTGTTTAACACCCCCAAATGGCATCGCCGGGTCCAGCAGGACATGGGCGTTGACCCACACGGTGCCAGCTTCGATGCATGGCACCAGGTTAAGCGCTTTGGTCAGGTCGTTGGTCCAGAGGCTGGCAGCCAGGCCGTAGCGGTTGTCGTTGGCCAGCTCAATAGCGGTGTCCTCATCGTCAAACGGCATGACAGCCAGCACAGGACCAAACACTTCCTCGCGGGCCACCGCCATGCTGTGGTCAATGTCTGCGAGGATGGTCGGCTGCACATAGAACCCCTCACCTTCCTGCGATTCACCCCCCAACGCCACGCGCGCACCTTGCTCGCGCGCCAGTTCGATGTGCTTGAGCACGCTCTGTTGCTGTTTACGCGACACCAAAGGATTGATCGCTGCATCGCAATTCATGCCCGCGCCCATCGGCAACGCCGAGACTGCAGCGGCGAGCCCTTCGACAAAACGATCGTGAATCGAGCGGTGCACATAGAAGCGCGATGCCGCCGCACACACCTGGCCATTGTTCAACAGACCGCCGAGGATCGCGCCCTGGATGGCTTTGTCGACGTCAGCATCGGCCAGGATGATCATCGGGTTCTTGCCGCCCAGTTCCAGGGCAAACCGCGTCATGTTCTCCATGCAAGCCACGCCGACACTTTTGCCCACATGGGTGGAGCCGGTGAACGACACCTTGCTCACCAGTGGGTGGCTGGTCAACCTACCGCCGACTGAAGCGCCACCGCCGGTCACCACGTTGAATACGCCAGCCGGAATACCCGCCTCAACCGCCAGTTCAGCGAGGCGCATGGCGGTCAGCGGGGTTTCCATCGCCGGTTTAATGATCACCGTGCAACCGCTGGCCAGCGCTGGCATCAGTTTCCAGGCGGCGATCATCAGCGGGAAGTTCCACGGCACGATACCCACCACCACACCGACCGGCTCACGCTTGGTGAACGTGGTGAACTTCGCCCCCTGCGGAAGGGGAATCGACACATCAAAGGTCTGGCCTTCAATTTTCGTCGCCCAACCGGACATGTAGCGCATGAATTCAACGGTGGCATTGAGGTCCAGCGCCCGCGCCATATTGATCGACTTGCCCTGACTCAGCGTTTCAAGCTGCGCCAGTTCTTCAGCGTGTTCTTCAACCAGGCGAGTGAAATTCAGCAGGATCCGTTCCCGATCGGCCGGACGCAAACCGGACCACACACCCGACTTGAAAGCCGCGCGAGACGACTGTACGGCCTGTTCAACCAGGTGTGGCGGTGCATCCAGGGTTTCGCACAGCACTTGACCCGTCGCCGGGTTGAGTACTGCAATGGTTTGCCCATCTGCCAATACCCATTGGCCGTCAATAAAGCAGCCATGGCGACGATCGAGGAATGCGGCAACCTGTGGCAGGATTTCAACGTTGCTCATAAAGCACCTTTCTTTCAATTGAGTTGCAAGCCGTTCACTGTTACCGGCAAGGTTGACGCGATTGTCGATGCTCGACGCCAAGCCGGGTTTTCCCTGCGTGCCAGTTGTATTGGCTGATTTGCCAAACGTTGCGCAACCTGGATCGCAGGCTGAACAACGGTTGCGAATAAGGCGGCCTGACAATTCAGGCACGCAGCACAAGGATTTTGGCGAGAATCCAAAAGCATCCCTCCACGCGCTGTAGCAAAGTGCTGCCTGACACTGTCCTCGGTTTACCTCAAGGAAATCAGAAATGCTTTCGCCCGCCGCTTTGCTCAAACGAACGCCCCTGGCCCGACTCGCACTGGCCATTGCCCTGGGCACCTTAGGCCTGCCCGGTTTGCAGTCCAACGCCCACGCCCATGGCGGCGCCGCCGAAATGGTGCCGCTGCAGTCAACCCTTGAAGCGTTTGGCGCCACCGTCAAATGGGACGATTACGCCGATGTGTTTGTGATTGCCAAGGACGGCGCCTACCTCAAGGTGAAACCCGACAGCAAAGTCGCCGTGCTCAACGGCAAGCGCATGGAGTTGACGGTGCCAGTGGTGTTCAAGGGCAAGACGGCGTTCATGTCCAAAGACTTCATCAACCAGGTGTTCCAGTCCGATCTGGACAAAACATTTGTCATCGAAACCCGCCCCAGCCCGCTCAACCCGCTGAGCGCGGATGAGATCAACACTGCGGTCGAGATCATCAAGACATCCGGGCACTACACACCGGGTTTGCGTTTCACCGAAATCTCGGTGCATACCCCGCCCAAGGACCAGGTGTGGAATTTCATCTACACCGGGCAAAAACCTGCACAGCCGCGTCAGGCCAATATCGTGGTGCTGGACGGAAAGCACGTGATTGAAGGCCAGGTCGATCTGGACAGCAAAACCCTGCTGTCGTGGAAGCCCATTGAAGGCGCTCACGGCATGGTGCTGCTGGACGACTTTGCCACCGTGCAGTCCGTGATCGATACCAGCCCCGAGTACGCCCAGGCGCTGGCCAAACGTGGCATCACTGACATTAAAAAAGTGGTGACGACACCCCTCACCGTGGGCTATTTCGACGGCAAGGACGGTCTGACCCAAGACAAGCGCCTGCTGAAAATCGTCAGCTACCTCGATGTTGGTGACGGCAACTACTGGGCCCATCCGATCGAAGGGCTGGTCGCGGTGGTCGACCTGGAGCAAAAGAAACTCATCAAGGTCGAGGATGGAGGAGTGATTCCGGTCCCCATAAAAGCCACCCCCTACGATGGTCGCGATCGCAAGAGCGTCGCGCTAAAGCCGCTGGAGATCATCGAGCCGGAGGGCAAGAACTACACCATTACCGGCAACAGCATTCATTGGCAGAACTGGGACTTGCATGTGCGTCTCGACTCGCGGGTCGGGCCGATCCTGTCTACCGTCACTTATGACGACAAGGGCAATAAACGCAAGATCATGTACGAGGGCAACCTGGGCGGCATGATCGTGCCGTACGGGGACCCGGACGCAGGCTGGTATTTCAAGGCGTATCTGGATTCGGGCGACTACGGCATGGGCACGCTCACCTCGCCGATTGCCCGTGGTAAAGACGCTCCGCAAAATGCCGTGCTGCTGGATGCAACCATTGCTGATTACACCGGTGCACCCACCACAATCCCTCACGCCCTCGCTGTGTTCGAACGTTACGCCGGTCCAGAATACAAACACCAGGAAATGGGCCAGCCCAACCTGAGCGCCGAGCGGCGTGAATTGGTGATCCGCTGGATCAGCACCGTGGGCAACTACGACTACATCTTCGACTGGGTCTTGCAGCAGAACGGCACCATTGGCATCGACGTAGGCGCTACGGGTATCGAAGCGGTCAAGGGCGTGAAAAGTAAAACCATGCATGAAGCAACCGCCAAGGAAGACACTCGCTACGGCACCCTGATCGACCACAACATCGTCGGCACCACCCACCAGCACATCTATAACTTTCGCCTGGACATGGACATAGACGGGGAAAACAACTCACTGGTCGAAATAAACCCGGTCATCGCGCCAAACGACCGTGGCGGACCCCGCACCAGCACCATGCAGACCGAACAGCGGGTGGTCAGCACCGAACAGCAAGCGGCACAGAAATTCGACCCATCGACCGTGCGCCTGCTGAGCAACCTTAATAAGGAAAACAAAGTCGGCAACCCCGTGTCCTACCAACTGATCCCATATGCCGGTGGCACTCACCCGGTGGCCAAGGGCGCCAACTTCGGCAAGGACGAATGGCTCTACCACCGCTTGAGCTTCATGGACAAACAACTCTGGGTGACGCGCTACAACCCGGACGAAAAGTACCCGGAAGGCAAATACCCGAACCGCTCGCAAACCGACACCGGGCTGGGGCAGTTCACCCATGATAACCAGTCCATCGACAACACCGACAATGTGGTGTGGCTCACCACCGGTACAACCCACATCGCCAGGGCCGAGGAATGGCCGATCATGCCGACCGAGTGGGTACACGTGCTGTTGAAACCGTGGAACTTCTTCGATGAGACTCCGACGCTGAACCTCAACGCGGCAAAATAACCTGTATAAGCCATGCCCCTGTCACCGTGGTGACGGGGGCATTGTTGTATCAGGCGTACTGCTTGCGGTATTCACCAGGCGAAATACCAAAGCGCGACTTGAACGCGGTAGAGAAGTAGCTCGAATCGGAAAACCCCCATGAGTAGCCCAGTGCCGACAACTTCTGTTCGGTACGCGACTGACGAAGGGATTCGGCACACAGGTCAAGGCGGCGATTTTTGATATAGCGCGCCACCACCAGGCCCTTGCGGGCAAACATCCGGTACAACCCGCGCATCGACACCCCCACCTCCCGCGCCAGCAGTTCGGGGCAGAGTTCTTCCGAGCGAATATGCTCATCGATATAGCCGAGGGTCTTGCGAAAAATACGCTCATGCACATCGTCGACGCCTTCACTCTGGCTGATGGCCGGGCGCAGCAGGCTGATCACGGCATCCAGGGTCGCTTCGCTTTCCTGCTGGCTCAAGTTGGTCTGGCGCGCAGCGTCCAGTATCAAGTGGTGCGACAACGTGGCAATGGGTGACTTCGCGCCGATCAAGTGGCCGCACTTGACCGGGGTATAGCGCAAGGACTGCTCGATCAGCCGATGCGGCAGGATCAAAGACAGCTGCCGGGAGTTTTCGTGGTAAGTAAAATCGCTGGGCTGGGAGGCGTCGATCAAGGTGATGTCACCGGCGCACAGCGACACCCGGTTGTCGCCCTGCGCCATGCAGGCGCTGCCGTCAAGCTGGAACACCGCAAAGTACTTGCCGCCTTCGCTCGCTGCGACTTCCTTCGGCGTGCGGTACAGCCGCGCCTGACAAGCATCGACAAAGCTGAGTTTGAGTGCACCGCTCTGGTATTCACGGATGTGACCGGAAAACTCATCGCCCAAGGTTTGCGCACTGAAGGCGCCGCAGATGCGGTTGACCTGATGGATCCATTGATCGAAGCAGTCACGGCGCTGTGCAATTGAAGAATTCATGTGAGGCCTCACGCAGGTTTATTGTTTTTATCTACGTTGATCCACGCTAAAACGAACAGCGACTCTCCTGGGATGTTGGCGGCTTATTTAAGCCCGCCAAAACGCCGATAGAAACTCTCTCCGACATCCGGCAACGGCCCATCGGCCGTTTCCAGTGCACTGTTCAACCACTCCTCCGCCTTGGCGAAGATCAAACGGTAGATATTTCGGCACAGCTGTCGTGCAGCCCGGCCCTCCCAGTCGCCGGGCAGCAGTTCGTCTGGCAACTGCGGGTCACGCAGCAGCAATTTACGGTACTCATGCACTAGCAGAAGACGTGCCAGGAAGCAGTCTGACGGCAGCAAATTGTCCTGCTCGCGCAGGGCTTGCCAGAGCGGTCGGAACAACTTGATGAACTCGCTGTAATGGGTCGCCAGCTCCTCGATATTCCAGCTTTCACGCACCTGCAGACGCAAGGCCTTGGAGGCCATTACATCCTGCGCGGTGGTCTCGAAGACAATGGTGTCTTCCTGGGCATCGAGGTCGGCCAGGGTCGCGTTAACGTCGGCACGATCACTGCGCGGGCAGGCCAGCAGCACCGGAGAAATTGCACCAAAACCTTGCCACTCCAGCTCTTCGCGCACTTGTTTGCGCTTGTCCTGAGCCAGTTGCGTGAGCATTACCAGGCACCACGAGCCATCCCAGGCCGGAACGGTCGAGCTGTAGACCCGCTTGAACGCCTTGTCAAAACGCCGACGCCCGGCACCGGTGAGGCTGTAGTAACTGCGTCGGCCGACTTTTTCGGCGCTCAGCCAGCCTTCCTTGGTCAGGCGAAAGATCGACGTGCGGATCAGCCGTTCATTGATCCCGACAGGCTCGAGCAGTTGAATCAAACTCCCCAACCAGACCGTTCCGCCATGGGGCTCAATGGCATCCCCGTACAAGGTGATGATCAGGGAACTGGCGCGAATCGGCGTTTGCTCCTGAAAGCGCGTAATCAGTTGATTCAAGGGGGTCAGGGACGACATGGACGTACCGGGCTGAAAAAAGAAAGGAATATACCGAAAAATTCGG
Source organism: Pseudomonas sp. HY2-MNA-CIBAN-0224 (assembly GCF_040310285.1). Classification (NCBI taxonomy): domain Bacteria; kingdom Pseudomonadati; phylum Pseudomonadota; class Gammaproteobacteria; order Pseudomonadales; family Pseudomonadaceae; genus Pseudomonas; species Pseudomonas sp. HY2-MNA-CIBAN-0224. Next base: position 28,974 of record NZ_JBEOPQ010000030.1, read on the forward strand.
CGCCAGAGTTCACTGGGCGCTGCGCTTGGGGCGCAAACCGCTGTCGCTGATACGCGGCCGGTCGGGCTCCGGCTCGCCAAGCGGCGCGCATTCTTGCATCTGCGTCAGGCAACGCTGGGCCAGGCGCTGATATTCAAGGGTGCCCGTGCGCTTCCAGGCCACTTCTTCATCACTGAGTGTGCGTTTGACGCTGGCCGGTGTGCCCATGACCAATGACTGCGGCGGACACTCGAAACCGGCTTTAACGAACGCCGCCGCAGACACAAATGAGCGCTCACCGATGCGCGCATGGTCCATCACCACGGCATTCATCCCCACCAGCGCATCAGCGCCCACCCGACAGCCGTGCAAAACCGCGCCATGGCCGATGTGGCCGTTGCGCTCCACGACTGTGTCGCTGTCCGGAAAACCATGCATGACGCAGGTGTCCTGAACATTGGCGCCCTCTTCGAGCACGATCCGCCCGAAATCACCGCGCAAACTCGCCAGCGGGCCCACGTAGCAATGCGGGCCAATGATCACATCGCCGATCAGCACCGCTGAAGGGTGGACATAGGCGGTGGGATCGACCACCGGGGTCAGGCCATCGAGGCTGTAACAGGTCATGAACGCTTCCTTTTGACTCAGTGCCTGGCGTATTCGCAAAGCGATGCCAATGTTCGGGCATTTTGTATCACATCACTTTTGTAATCACAATTTACAAAAAAGCGTATCACTTAAAAACCTCTCATCAGCAACCCCGTAAAATCGGCCATACAACGCCTTTAAAGCGCATAAAATCGCGGCTGTCAGATCATAAACCCTCATTAAAAAGCGCTACACAAAAACTCAAATCAACATAATAAGACACGTTAAATTAATTTTATCGTTGCATTTGTGTATCACGTAAAAGCTATACTTGGGCAAAACCGGCCCCTCAGGCCGATCCAATAATGAGCCGGCTGACCGCCGAGCGTGCACCGTGAGGGCATCCGCCATGCCATTAACCCTTGCCGTCGAGTTCATCGAGCCCGGCGTGCGTTTGATTACCTTGCAGCGCCCGCAAGCCTTGAACGCCCTGACCACCCAATTGCTTGGCGAACTGGCCGACGAACTGAACGCTGCGCAAAGCGATCACAACACCCACGCGGTGGTCATCACCGGCAGCGCCAAGGCCTTTGCCGCAGGCGCCGACATCAACGAAATGGCCGAACGCAATCTGGTCGGCATCCTCGACGACCCGCGCCAGGCGTCCTGGCAGACCCTCACTCGTTTCAGCAAGCCGTTGATTGCAGCGGTTAACGGGTTTGCCCTGGGCGGTGGCTGCGAGCTGGCAATGCATGCCGACATCATCATCGCGGGTGAAGACGCACGCTTCGGCCAGCCGGAAATCAACCTGGGGATCATGCCCGGCGCGGGGGGCACCCAACGTCTGCTGCGCGCCGTGGGCAAGTCGATGGCCATGCAAATGGTCCTGACCGGCGAGCCGATCAGCGCCCGCCAGGCCCTGCGCTCAGGGCTGGTGAGTGAAGTGACCCAGCCCGAATTCACTGTCGAACGCGCCCTGCACATCGCCCACAGCATCGCCACCAAGGCGCCGCTGGCCGTGCGTCTGGCCAAAGAGGCGCTGCTCAAGGCGATGGACACCGACCTTGCCAGCGGCCTGCGCCTGGAGCGCCATGCTTTCACCCTGCTGGCCGGCACCCGTGACCGCGATGAAGGCATTCGTGCCTTCCAGGAAAAGCGCCGACCGGCCTTCACCGGCGAATAAACCGCGCACTCGAACGACTTCTCAAGCGAGCATCAAGACCATGACTTTCGAACACATTGTGTTTTCCATTGAGGCCGGCGTTGCGCTGCTCAGCCTCAACCGCCCCGAGCAGCTCAACAGCTTCAACACGCAGATGCACGGCGAGGTCAAGGAAGCCCTGAAACAGGTACGGCAAAACCCCGAAGTACGGGTATTGCTGCTGACCGGTGAAGGCCGCGGCTTTTGCGCCGGGCAAGACCTCAGCGACCGCAATGTGGCGCCCGGCAGCGAAGTGCCGGACCTGGGGCTATCCATCGAGAAATTCTACAACCCGTTGATCCGCCAACTGCGCGATCTGCCCATGCCGGTGATTTGCGCCGTAAATGGCGTGGCGGCCGGGGCCGGGGCCAATATCCCGCTGGCCTGCGACCTGGTGCTGGCGGCGCGCTCGGCCAGCTTTATCCAAGCCTTCTGCAAAATCGGCCTGATCCCGGATTCCGGCGGCACCTGGACCTTACCTCGTCTGGTCGGCATGGCAAGGGCCAAGGCCCTGGCCCTGCTGGGCAACAAACTGAGTGCCGAACAAGCGGAACAATGGGGTTTGATCTACCGCTGTGTAGACGATGCTGAACTGCGCAACGAAGCCCTGATCCTCGCCCGCCACCTGGCCACGCAACCGACCTACGGCCTGGCACTGATCAAGCGCAGCCTCAATGCCAGCCTGAGCAACACCTTCGATGAACAATTGGAGCTGGAAAAAGACCTGCAACGCCTGGCCGGGCGCAGCGACGATTACCGTGAAGGCGTCAGCGCCTTCATGGAAAAACGCAGCCCGCGTTTCAAGGGGTGCTAGCCATGAGCGCACTCAACCTCAATGCTCGCATCGGCGTGATTGGCGCCGGGGCCATGGGCGCCGGGATCGCCCAGGTCGCAGCGCAGGCCGGCCATCAGGTGTTGTTGCTGGATAACCGTCCGGGCGCTGCTGCCCAGGCCATTGACCACATCGATCGGCAACTGGGCAAACGCGTCGAAAACGGCAAGCTCGCCGCCGAAGCCCGAGACGCCACCCTCGCCCGCCTGCACCCGGTCGAAAGCGTACAAGCGCTGGCTGGCTGTGCATTGGTCATCGAAGCCATTGCCGAGAACCTCGAGGCCAAGCGCGCGCTGTTTGTGCAGCTGGAGAGCGTGTGCAGTGCGCAGTGCGTGTTCGCCAGTAACACCTCGTCACTGTCGATCACCGCCATCGCCGCGCCACTCAAGCACCCGCACCGCCTGCTCGGCCTGCATTTTTTCAACCCGGCGCCGGTCATGGCGCTGGTGGAAGTGGTGTGTGGCGTGGCCAGCGACCCGGCGCTCGCCGACTGCTTGTACGACACCGCCAAGGCCTGGGGCAAAAAACCGGTGCACACGCGCTCCACGCCCGGATTTATTGTTAACCGTGTCGCCCGGCCGTTTTACGCCGAAAGCCTGCGCCTGCTGCAAGAAGGCGCAGCCGATGGCCCGACGCTCGATGCGCTGCTGCGTGAGACCGGTGGCTTCGCCATGGGCGCGTTCGAGTTGACCGACCTGATCGGCCATGACGTCAACTACGCAGTCACCTGCTCGGTGTTCGACGCCTATTACGGCGACCCGCGCTTTCAGCCATCACTGGCGCAAAAAGCGCTGGTCGACGCAGGACGCTTGGGGCGCAAAAGCGGTCAGGGTTTCTACTGCTACAGCGAGCAGGCCGAACGCCCCGGCACCAGCACCCTGCCCGATGCTCCAGCTCCGCAAACCTGCGTGGTCGAGGGCGATCTGGGCGCTGCGCAACCGCTGCTCAGCCGCTTGCAAGGCCAGGGCGTGAAGGTCATCCGCCGTGACGGGGGCGGCCTGCTGCGAGTTGGCGATGCAGTACTGGCCCTGAGTGACGGGCGCATGGCGTGCCAACGGGCGCAGGAAGACGGCCTGCGCAATCTGATACTGCTCGACCTTGCCTTCGATTACCGCCAGGCCATGCGCATTGGTATCAGTTGCGCCGCCGGTATCGACCCGCAAGCTTTTGAACAAGGCGTGGGGCTGCTGCAACGGGCCGGGCTGCACGTCAGCCTGCTCAGTGACACCCCGGCGCTGGCGGTGTTGCGCACCGTGGCCATGCTGGCCAACGAGGCTGCCGACGCGCTGCTACAAGGCGTGGCCTCAGCCACTGACATCGATCTGGCGATGCGCGCTGGAGTCAACTACCCCCAAGGTCCGCTGGCCTGGGCTGACGCCATCGGTCCGGCCTATGTGCTGCGGGTGCTGCACAACCTGCAAGCCACGTACGGCGAAGAACGCTATCGGCCGTCGTTACTGCTGCGCCGCCGGGTCGCTGAAGGGAGAACACTGCATGACTGACCTTGAAGCCATGAACCTGGCCAATCAATGCGCCCAGGCAATGCTCAAACGTGACGCGGCCAGCCAGGCCATGGGCATGCATTTACTGGCAGCAGCACCCGGTTGCGCGCACGTGAGCATGAGCGTGCGCGCAGACATGATTCAGGGGCACGGCACCTGCCACGGCGGCTACCTGTTTGCTTTGGCTGACTCGGCATTCGCCCTGGCCTGCAACAGTTACAACGACGCCACCGTCGGCCTCGGTTGCAGCATCGACTACGTTGCTCCGGCCCACCTGGGTGACACCTTGAGCGCCGAATGCCGCGAGCAAAGCCGCGCCGGGCGTACCGGCAACTACGACGTGCGCATTACCAACCAACTGGGCCAGCTGATTGCGCTGTTCCATGGCAAATCCTACAAAGTGCGCGGCACGGTGCTGGCGCAGGAGACCCCCAATGAATGACGCCTTGATCATCGACGCGGTACGCACCCCGATTGGCCGTTATGCCGGTGCCTTGAGCAGCGTGCGCACCGACGACCTTGGCGCGCTGCCGCTGCGTGAGCTGCTGCGCCGTCACCCGCAAGTAGACTGGAACAGCGTCGACGACGTGATCTACGGCTGCGCCAACCAGGCCGGCGAAGACAACCGCAACGTCGCGCGCATGTCGGCCTTGCTCGCCGGGCTGCCAGTGAGTGTGCCGGGCACTACCCTCAATCGTTTGTGCGGTTCCGGGCTGGACGCCATCGGCAACGCCGCCCGCGCCATTCGCTGTGGCGAGGCCGGTTTGATGCTGGCCGGTGGCGTTGAGTCGATGTCACGCGCGCCCATGGTCATGGGCAAGGCCGAGCAGGCGTTTTCTCGCGAGGCACAGCTGTACGACACCACCATCGGCTGGCGCTTTATCAACCCGCTGATGAAACAGGCCCACGGCGTCGATTCGATGCCCGAAACCGCTGAAAACGTCGCGGAGCAGTTCGCTATCTCCCGAGCCGATCAGGACGCCTTTGCTTTACGCAGTCAGCAACGCGCAGCGGCTGCCCAAGCCAGCGGGCGCCTGGCCAAAGAAATCGTCGCGGTACAGATTGCCCAGCGCAAAGGCCCGGCCAAAGTGGTCGAGCACGACGAACACCCCCGCGGTGATACCACCCTCGAACAACTGCAAAAACTCGGCACGCCATTTCGTGCAGGCGGCAGCATCACCGCAGGCAACGCCTCGGGGGTCAATGACGGTGCCTGCGCGCTGTTGCTGGCCAGCCCCGCAGTGGCCAAGCGCTTCGGTTTGGTCGCCCGCGGCCGGGTGGTGGCAATGGCCGCCGCCGGTGTCGAACCGCGCATCATGGGCATTGGTCCGGTACCCGCCACCCACAAGGTGCTGGAGCTGGCCAACCTGAGCCTGGCCGACATGGATGTAATCGAACTCAACGAAGCCTTTGCCGCACAAGGCCTGGCGGTTCTGCGCGAGCTGGGCCTGGCCGACAACGACCCACGGGTAAACCCCAATGGCGGCGCCATTGCCCTGGGCCACCCGCTGGGCATGAGTGGCGCGCGATTGGTCACCACCGCCCTGCATGAGCTGGAAGAACGTCGTGGCCGCTATGCCCTGTGCACCATGTGTATCGGCGTCGGCCAGGGCATAGCGCTGATCATCGAACGCCTGGACGACTAAAAGATTCGCGATTCCCGGGGAGCCGAGCGGTATCCTTGGGGCATGCACTCAAGGCCCGGCATGTAAGCCGGGCTGATAGACAAAAATAATTCGAGTGAACTCATGAACATGCCAATGTCAACGACCGTGCTTAACCCGCTGCTGGACCCGATTGAAACTGCCAGCGTCGATCAATTGCGAGAACACCAGCTTGAACGCCTGCGCTGGAGCCTGGGCCACGCCTACAACAACGTGCCGCTGTACCGTCAGCGCTTCGATGCATTGGGCATTCACCCCAACGACATCACGTCTCTGGCGGATCTGGCCAAGTTCCCCTTCACCACCAAGAACGACCTGCGCGACAGTTACCCGTACGGCATGTTTGCCGTGCCCATGAATGAGGTCGTACGCCTGCACGCCTCCAGCGGCACCACCGGCAAACCAACGGTGGTGGGCTATACCCAGAACGACATCGACACTTGGGCCAATGTGGTTGCCCGCTCGATTCGCGCCGCTGGCGGCCAGCGTGGCGACAAGGTGCATATTTCCTATGGTTACGGCCTGTTTACCGGCGGTCTGGGCGCTCACTACGGGGCCGAACGCCTGGGCTGCACGGTTATCCCGATGTCCGGCGGGCAAACCGAAAAGCAAGTGCAACTGATCAAGGATTTCCAGCCGGACATCATCATGGTCACCCCCTCGTACATGCTCAATATTGCCGATGAGCTGGAACGCCAGGGCATCGACCCGCACAAGCTGGCCTTGCGCCTGGGTATCTTCGGCGCCGAGCCGTGGACCGGCGAACTGCGCAGCGCCATCGAAGCGCGACTGGGCATCACCGCACTGGACATCTACGGCCTCTCGGAAATCATGGGCCCCGGCGTTGCCATGGAGTGCGCAGAAAGCAAAGACGGCCCGACCATTTGGGAAGACCACTTCTACCCCGAAATCATAGACCCGGTCACCGGCGAGGTGCTGCCAGACGGGCAAATGGGCGAACTGGTGTTCACCTCCCTGAGCAAGGAGGCGCTGCCCATGATCCGCTACCGCACCCGCGACCTCACGCGCCTGCTTCCAGGTACGGCGCGGCCCATGCGGCGCATCGACAAAATCACCGGGCGCAGCGATGACATGCTGATCATTCGCGGGGTCAACGTGTTCCCGACCCAGGTCGAGGAACAAGTACTCAAAGTAAAACAACTTTGCGAGAGCTATGAGATCCATCTGTATCGCAATGGCAATCTCGACAGCGTGGACGTGCATGTAGAGCTTAAAGCCGAGCACCAGCACCTCAGCAGCGAACAACAGAGCGCCATAACCAACGAGCTGAGCCGACATATCAAAACCCATATTGGCATCAGTTCCCGTATCGTTTTGCAGCCGCTGCATTCGCTCAAGCGCTCGGAAGGCAAAGCCTGCCACGTGATTGATAAACGCCCTAAAGCCTAACTACTGGCCTGTAGGAGCGAGCTTGTCTCGCGATCTTTTCAGCATCAAAAGATCGCGAGGCAAGCTCGCTCCTACAGATGATTGACGTACAGCCCCGCTTTTGCGGGGCTTTTTTTCGCCTGGCAAAAACCCAAACCCACCGAAAGCGATACAAAAATAAATAGAACACAGTATTTTGTGTTTGATATTAATTTTTGTATCGCTTATAAAGTTCTCCATGCCTATGAACACATGCAAGGCGGGAGAGCCCCATGTACGCACAGCTTGTAGAAACCGGCGTTAAGCGCATCAAGGACCTGGCGGAGATGTCCGATCAGGAACGCGCCTTCCAGGAAAAAATCGACGCCGAAATCAAGATCGAAGCCAAAAACTGGATGCCCGATGCCTATCGGCAAACCCTCATCCGCCAGATCTCTCAACACGCCCACTCAGAAATCGTCGGCATGCTGCCGGAAGGCAACTGGGTCACCCGCGCGCCGTCGCTCAAACGCAAACTGCAATTAATGGCCAAGATCCAGGACGAAGCCGGCCACGGCCTGTACCTGTACAGCGCGATGGAAACCCTGGGCGCCGACCGCGACGAAGAAATCGCCAAGCTGCACAGCGGCAAGGCCAAGTACTCGAGCATCTTCAATTACCCGACCCTGAACTGGGCCGACATGGGCGCGGTCGGCTGGCTGGTAGATGGCGCGGCCATCGTCAACCAGGTGGTGCTGCAACGCACCTCCTACGGGCCCTATTCGCGGGCCATGGTGCGTATCTGCAAGGAAGAGAGCTTTCACCAGCGCCAGGGCTACGAAATCCTCCTGACCATGATGCGCGAAGGCAATCAGGCACAAAAAGACATGGTCCAGGACGCGATCAACCGCCTCTGGTGGCCGTCGCTGATGATGTTCGGCCCCAGCGACGAACACTCCCCCAATAGCGCCCAGTCCATGGCCTGGAAGATCAAACGCCAGAGCAACGACGAATTGCGCCAGCGTTTCATCGACCAAACCATTCCACAGCTTGAACTGCTGGGCTGCACCTGCCCCGACCCGGACCTGAAGTGGAACGCCGAACGCGGTCATTACGACTTTGGCGAAATCCAGTGGAACGAATTCTACGAAGTGCTCAAGGGCAACGGCCCGTGCAACCAGGAGCGCGTCGCCACCCGCCGCAAGGCCATTGAAGACGGCGCCTGGGTGCGCGAAGCCGCCGTCGCCCATGCCCGTAAAAAACACAATAAGAACGCTGCCTGATCCGGAGTTGCCGCTATGTCTGAATGGACCCTTTTTGAAGTCTTTGTGCGCAGCAAGCACGGCCTCAACCACAAGCACGTCGGCAGCGTTCACGCCGCCGATACCACCATGGCCATCGAGAACGCCCGCGAGCTGTACACCCGCCGCAGCGAAGGCGTCAGCCTGTGGGTGGTGCCCTCCAGGTTGATTACCGCCTCGTCGCCGGATGAAAAAGACCCGTTGTTTGACCCGGCCGACGACAAGGTCTACCGCCACGCCAGCTTCTACGAGTTGCCGGCCGAAGTCGGGCACATGTGAGGTCAACCATGAAGCCAACTACTGATCTGATCGAATACCTCCTGCGCCTCGGCGACAGCGCCCTGATCCAGGGCCAGCGCCTGTGCCAGTGGTGCGGCCATGCACCTGCACTGGAAGAAGAACTGGCGCTGATGAACGTCGGCCTCGACCTGGTCGGCCAGGCGCGCAACTGGCTGGAATACGCCGCCGAACTGTTGGATGACGGCCGCGATGCAGACCACCTGGCCTTCCGCCGGGATGAGCGGGCCTATCGCAATTTGCTTCTGGTGGAGCAACCCAATGGCGATTACGCGGTCACCATTCTCAAGCAGTTTTTGTATGACGCTTGGCACCTGCCAGTCCTTGAAGGCCTGAGCCAGTCCAGCGACGAGCGCATCGCCGGTATCGCCGCCAAAGCCGTCAAAGAAGTCACCTACCACCTGCGCCGCTCCAGCGAATGGGTGGAGCGGCTCGGTGACGGCACCGACGAAAGCCACGCGCGCATGCTCGCCGCCCTCCCCGAGGTGTGGCGCTTTACCGTGGAACTGACCAGCGCCGATGACAGCGAACAACGCCTGTGCGAGGCCGCCATCACGCCGGACACCGCCCACGTTGCTGCCACATGGCAGGCCACCGTCAGCGACACGTTTACCCGCGCCACCCTGCCCGTGCCCGCGGCACCGAGCTATTTCTACCTGAATGCGCGACGCGGCCTGCACACCGAACACTTGGGCATATTGCTGGCCGAAATGCAGTTTTTGCCCCGAGCGTACCCCGATGCAACCTGGTGAGCTGATTGCCAGCGACCTCGGCGCGCGCCCGGCGCAACCCACGGACCTGGCGGCGGCGTGGGCCATCCTTGCGCAGGTCATGGACCCGGAAGTGCCGGTGGTCAGCGTGGTCGACCTGGGTATTGTCCGCGATCTGGCCTGGCAAGCCGGGCACCTGCATGTGGTGGTCACGCCCACCTATTCGGGCTGCCCCGCCACAGAAGTGATCGAGAGCGACATTCGAGAGGCATTGGAGCTGGCCGGTTTTCGCGCACCGCTACTGGAGCGCAAATTGACCCCGGCCTGGTCCACCGACTGGATCACCCACAGTGGCCGCGAGCGCCTGCGCGCCTATGGCATCGCACCGCCGCAGGGCAGCGCCAGCAAGCGCACGTTGCTTGGCGAAAGCCCGGTGATTGCCTGCCCGCAATGCGCCAGCACCCACACCGAAGTGCTCAGCGAATTCGGCTCCACCGCCTGCAAGGCACTGTACCGCTGCCGCGACTGCCTGGAACCGTTCGACTATTTCAAATGCATCTGAGGCGCCCTCGGCCGTCTTGGTTGGAGAATAACCATGAGTAAGTTTCACAGCCTGACCATCAAGGATGTGCGCACCGAGACCCGTGATGCGGTGTCCATCGCCTTCGACATTCCGCAGCACCTGCAAGACAGTTTTCACTTCACCCAGGGCCAGCATCTGGTCATGCGCACCCTGCTGGACGGCGAAGAAGTGCGCCGCTCTTATTCGATCTGCACCGGGGTCAATGACGGCGAGCTGCGAATTGCCGTCAAACGTGTCGCAGGCGGCCGTTTTTCGGCCTTTGCCAACGAGCAGTTAAAGGCCGGGCACAGCCTAGAGGTGATGCCGCCCGCCGGGCATTTTCACGTGGAGCTGGACCCGGCGCGCCATGGCAATTACCTGGCGGTGGCGGCAGGCAGCGGCATTACGCCGATTCTCTCGATCATCAAAACCACTTTGCAGACTGAACCGCACAGCCGCGTGACGCTGCTGTACGGCAACCGTTCCAGCTCCGGCGCGCTGTTTCGCGAGCAGCTCGAAGACTTGAAAAACCGCTATTTGCAGCGCTTGAACCTGATCTTCGTGTTTAGCCGTGAGCAGCAGGACGTCGACCTTTATAACGGCCGGATCAACGCTGAAAAATGCACCCAGCTGTTCACCCGCTGGCTCGATGTCAAGCAACTCGACGCCGCGTTTATCTGCGGCCCGCAAGAGATGACCGAAACCGTGCGCGACTGCCTCAAGGCTGAGGGCATGGCGCCAGAGAACATTCATTTCGAACTGTTTGCCGCGGCCGGCAGCCAGCAAAAACGCGAGGCCCGCGAGGCGGCCCGCCAAGTAGACGCTGCGGTCAGCCAGATCACCGTGATCAGCGACGGTCGCGCTCTGGCCTTTGATCTGCCGCGCAACAGCCAGAGCATCCTCGACGCTGGCAACGCGCAGGGTGCCGAGCTGCCGTATTCGTGCAAGGCCGGGGTGTGCTCGACCTGCAAGTGCAAAGTGATCGAAGGCGAAGTGGAGATGGACAGCAACCACGCCCTCGAAGACTACGAGGTGGCTGCCGGATATGTGCTGTCGTGCCAGGCATTCCCGGTCAGTGACAAGGTGGTATTGGACTTCGACCAGCTGTAACACCGTCTCGCCCCACTACAACAATAAGAAGGAGCACACCACCATGTCCCCCGACGACATCCAACGTATTTGCCAAAACCCCGATTTCATTCAGTTGGTACGCCGCAAGCAAAACCTCTATTGGTCACTGTCTTTGATCATGCTGGTGATCTATTTCGGCTTTGTGCTGCTGGTGGCGTTCTCCCCGGCAACCCTGGGCCGGCCCCTGAGTGACGGCGTGACCTCGGTGGGCATGCTGGTCGGTGTACTGGTGGTGTTGTCGGCCTTCGCCCTGACCGGCTTTTACGTGTACCGGGCCAACCGGGTCATTGACCCGCTCAACGATAAACTCAAACAGGAGTGCGCACTGTGAGCCGCCTGAATGTTGGGTTTGTTTTGCCTTTGGTGATGGTCGCGGACCTGGCGCTTGCCGCCGAGGAAACATCACGGCCATTGAACTGGAACGCAATCGGCATGTTCATGGTGTTTGTGCTGTTTACCCTCGGTGTCACGCGCTGGGCCGCCCTGCGCACACGCTCGGCCAGTGACTTCTATACCGCTGGCGGTGGCATGAGCGGTTTCCAGAACGGCCTGGCGATTGCCGGTGACATGATCTCGGCGGCGTCGTTTCTGGGCATCTCAGCGATGATGTTTCTCAACGGCTATGACGGGCTTTTGTACGCGCTGGGCGTATTGGCCGGCTGGCCGATCATCCTGTTCCTGATTGCCGAGCGCCTGCGCAACCTGGGCAAATACACGTTTGCCGACGTGGTCTCGTATCGCCTTGAACAAACGCCGGTACGCCTGACTTCGGCGTTCGGCACCCTGACCGTGGCATTGATGTACCTGGTGGCGCAGATGGTCGGGGCGGGCAAACTCATTGAGCTGCTGTTTGGCATCGACTACCTCTACGCGGTGATCCTGGTTGGCGTGCTGATGGTGTTCTACGTGACCTTTGGCGGCATGCTGGCCACCACGTGGGTACAGATCATCAAGGCCGTGATGCTGCTGTTCGGCACTAGTTTCATGGCCTTTATGGTGCTCAAGCACTTTGGTTTCAGCACCGAAGCGATGTTCGCCCAGGCGAGTGCAGTCCATGCCAAGGGCACCGCGATCATGGCGCCGGGCGGCTTGCTGGCCAACCCTGTCGAGGCCATTTCCCTGGGCCTTGGCTTGATTTTCGGCACCGCTGGCCTGCCGCACATTCTTATGCGTTTTTTCACCGTCAGCGATGCCAAGGAAGCCCGCAAGAGCGTCTTCTACGCCACCGGCTTTATCGGCTACTTCTACCTGTTGCTGATCATCGTCGGCTTTGGCGCCATCGTCATGGTCGGCACGGCCCCGGAGTTCCGTGACGCCAGCGGCGCAATCATCGGCGGCAGCAACATGATCGCCGTGCACCTGGCGCAGGCGGTGGGTGGCAATCTGTTTCTGGGGTTCATTTCGGCGGTGGCCTTCGCCACGATTCTGGCGGTGGTGGCCGGACTCGCACTGTCGGGGGCCTCAGCGGTGTCCCATGACGTGTATGCCTGCGTCATCCGCAAGGGCCAGGTCAGCGAACAACAGGAAATTCGCGTGTCGCGCATCGCCACCCTGTGCATTGGCGTGCTGGCGATCATCCTCGGCCTGTTGTTTGAATCTCAGAACATTGCCTTCCTTTCCGGCCTGGTGCTGGCAATTGCCGCTTCGGTGAATTTCCCGGTGCTGTTCCTTTCCATGTACTGGAAGGGTTTGACCACCCGCGGCGCCGTACTCGGCAGCCTGTCGGGGCTGGTTTCGGCGATTGTGCTGCTGGTGCTCAGCCCGGCGGTGTGGGTCAACGTGTTGCAGCACGACAAGGCGCTGTTCCCGTATTCCAGCCCCGCGTTGTTTTCCATGAGCCTGGCGTTTTTCAGCGCGTGGTTCTTTTCCGTGACCGACCGTTCGCCCCGCGCAGTCCTTGAGCGCGGCCGTTACCTGGCGCAGTTCATTCGTTCCATGACCGGCATAGGCGCTGCGAGCGCCAGCAAACACTAATCCCATCTTTTTAACCCGGAGGAACCGTGATGCCTCACGCCCCTACCCTGCAAAGCTTTATCGCTGGCCGCTGGATCGGCCAACACGGCGCTCAAGTGCTGCGCAGTGCCATCGACGGCCACGAACTGGCGCGCACCCACGAGGAGCGCCTGGACTTTGCCGAAGCCATCGAGCACGGTCGCCATCAAGGCATCAGCGCCCTGCAGGCTCTCGATTTTCAACAGCGCGCCCAGCGTCTCAAGGCATTGGCGCTGTACCTGAGCGAGCGCAAAGAACAGCTCTACGCGCTGTCCCACCACAGTGGCGCGACCCGAGCCGACAGCTGGATTGATATTGAAGGCGGCAACAGCACGCTGTTCACCTATGCCAGCCTCGGCTCGCGCGAACTGCCTTCGGGCAACATCGTGCACGAGGGCCCGGCGATGCCACTGAGCAAGCTGGGCACGTTCGCGGGCACGCACATTCTGGTGCCCCGTGGCGGCCTGGTGGTGCACATCAACGCCTTCAACTTCCCGATCTGGGGCATGTTGGAAAAATTTGCCCCCAGCTTTCTGGCGGGCATGCCGTGCATCGTCAAGCCGGCCAGCGCCACCAGCTACCTGACCGAGGCCGTGGTACGTCTGATGGACGAATCGGGCTTGCTGCCTGCGGGCAGCCTGCAACTGATCATTGGCAGCACCGGTGACTTGCTCGACCGCCTGCAAGGCCAGGATGTGGTGACCTTTACCGGCTCTGCCGACACCGCCGCCAAGCTGCGGGTCAACCCCAACCTTATCCGCCACTCGGTGCCGTTCAACGCCGAAGCAGACTCGCTGAACTGCGCAATTTTGGCCCCGGACGTGAGCCCGGACGATGAAGAGTTCGAGCTGTTCATCAAAGAAGTAGCCCGCGAGATGACCACCAAGGCCGGACAAAAATGCACCGCCATCCGCCGCGCCATCGTCCCGGCCAAGCACATCGATGCGGTAGCCAGCCGCTTGCGCGACCGATTGCGTAAAGTCGTGGTCGGCGACCCGTCGGTCGAAGGCGTACGCATGGGTGCACTGGCTTCCCATGATCAACACAAAGACGTCAGCGAACGCCTTGAAAGCCTGCTGCAAAGCAGCGACCTGCTGTTCGGTGCCCGCGACGGTTTTGAGCCACGCGGTACAAACGTCAGCCAGGGTGCGTTCTTTGCTCCAACCCTGCTGCAAGCCCGTGACCCGCATGCTGAAGGCGGCGCCCATGACATCGAAGCGTTCGGCCCGGTCAGCACCTTGATGGCTTACGACGATCTCGACGAAGCACTGGCACTGGCCGCACGCGGCAAAGGCAGCCTGGTGGCCAGTTTGATCACCAAAGACCCGTACATTGCGGCCAAGGCCATCCCGGTGGCGGCAGCCTGGCACGGCCGTTTACTGGTGCTTGATCGTGAATCGGCGGCAGAGTCCACCGGCCACGGCTCGCCCCTGCCGCAACTCAAGCACGGCGGCCCGGGCCGCGCAGGGGGCGGCGAAGAACTGGGCGGTTTACGCGCGGTAAAACACTACCTGCAACGCGCCGCCGTGCAGGGCTCGCCGAGCATGCTGGCAGCGGTCACCAGGGAATACGTACGCGGCGCCAAGGTCATCGAAACCGACGTGCACCCGTTCCGCCGGTACTTCCAGGACCTGCAGATCGGCGAGTCACTCTTGACCCACCGGCGCACCGTCACCGAAGCTGACCTGGTGAACTTCGGTTGCCTGTCGGGTGATCACTTCTACATGCACTTTGACGACATCGCCGCCAAAGAATCGCAGTTTGGCAAACGCATTGCCCACGGCTACTTTGTGCTGTCGGCAGCGGCTGGCCTGTTCGTCTCCCCGGCACCCGGCCCGGTACTGGCCAACTACGGGCTGGACACCCTGCGGTTTATCAACCCGGTGGGAATAGGCGACACCATTCAGGCGCGCCTGACCTGCAAGCGCAAAATTGACCAGGGCAAGAAGAGCCCCCAAGGCATCCCGCAAGGGGTGGTGGCGTGGGATGTTGAAGTGACCAATCAACTGGGCGAGCTGGTCGCCAGCTACGATATTTTGACCTTGGTGGTTAAGCGCGAAGCTTAAGCACCTTCCACCTGAAGCGATCGAGAACCATACTGCAAGCGCCCCAAAGGACTGAGCTGAGTTTTTTGGGGCGCTTTTTGTTCTGAGCTTAAAAGGCCAAACCTACACGCACTTCAACAGGAATGATTCACATGACACACCCCATCTTCCGCCAGGCAGTACCCGCTGATGCGGATCGCTGCTTCGAAATCGAAACCCAGGCCTACGAAGGCGACGAAGCCGCCACCCACGCAAAAATTGCTACGCGTATCGGTCAGTATCCTGAAGGCTTTCTGGTACTGGAACTGGAGGGCGAAATCGCCGGGTTCATTAACAGTGGTTGCGCCCATGAAGTGGTCATGTCTGACGAGTCTTTCAAAGAGCTGATAGGCCACGACCCAGACGCTGCCAATGTCGTGATCATGTCGGTGGTGCTGGATCCGGCCCATCAAGGCAAGGGCCATGCGGGCAAGCTGATGCGCCAATTTGTCGAACATATGCGCGGCATGGGCAAATCCACCATTCACCTGATGTGCAAAGAACAGCACATCGAGCTCTACAAACACTTTGGCTATGTCTACGTGCAGCCTTCACCCTCCGAGCATGGCGGGATGGCGTGGCACGAGATGGTGATGGTCTTGTAGGAGCGAGCTTGCCTCGCGATCTTTTGATCTTGAGCTGTTCGCAAGTTTTAACCTCGCTGTCATACAAATCACCATGACTTGACCGTAACGTGTCGTCGACATTGTCACGGCCTGCTTCCCCTCCCCATGCTGAAAACCACTCATAAATCCAAAAAACTGACACACATGTCAGTTTTTTTCAGTTTGAGCCAGCAACTCACCTACATCCTGCGCCCCAAAACAAAACCCTTGAAATCACGTTAAAACCCATAAAAAACCGCGAATTACACAGCAGCTTTACAGAAACAACACACACCCAGAGCTTTCGTAACAAAATAATATTGCTGAAATCAAAATGAAACACCGCTCCCCTACTCTCCAACCTGTCACTTGAGACAGGTTCGACAGCTACTGTGCCCTGGCTAACCACAAGTGAGAATCTGAATGGGCGATCAGCTGTGTGATCCCCTCTGTGGACTGGAGTACACGTGATGCGAAGCTGGGAAGAACCGAAGAAAAAACGCCTGCATATCGAGATCATTCCGATGATCGACGTGATGATGTTTCTGCTGGTGTTTTTCGTATTGATCAGTCTCAACGTGATCCCTGCGCTGGGGATCAAGACTCAGTTGCCAGGCGCTGCACACGCGCAACAACTCAAGCCGCAAAACAAGGCTGTGATTACCCTGGGCCTGGACGACCGCCTGCAACTGGACGGCAAGGACCTGGACCAGACCGAACTGGTGGTACAGCTCAAGGCCATGGAAAACCCTGAGCAGAAGATGGTGATCATCCTCAACAGCGATGAGGGTGTTGAAGTAGCGCGTTTAGTGAGCGTGATGGACGTGCTCAAAAGCAGCGGTTTCTCCTCCGTTTCCATCGCGACCCGGAAGCTCTAAGTCATGTCGGTTCTTTTCAAATCCCGCAAAGCAATCGCCTGTCTTCCAGCGATTTGCCTGCTGGCGGTGGCCATTCATAGCGCCACACACACAACCTTGAAGATCACGCCGAAGTACGACGATACAACCGTCGAAATCGCCTTGATCGATCCTGAGGAATTGCTCCCGCCGCCACCTGAACCCGAGCCTGAGCCAGTGGTTGAACAACCGCCACCGCCGCCGGAAATCGAAGAGGCCGAAGCGCAAATCGAAGAGCCGCCACCACCGCCACCCAAGCCCAAGCCGCCGGCACCAAAACCGCCGCCGCCCAAGCCCAAGCCGCAAGTGGTCAAGGCCGCACCGACACCGCCCAAGCCACAACCTGTGGTGCAGGCACCGGCCCCCGCTCCGGCAGCAGCACCGCCAGCGGCAGCCCCGGTGACCAGACCTGTTGCCCAGGTGCCACACACCAACCCGGCAGACCAGGAGAGCCGCTACACCGCTCGCCTGCTGGCCGAGTTAGAGAGATACAAGCAATACCCGCGAGGTCGCGAAGCTTCATTACAACGCCCGGAAGGCAATGTGGTGGTGTGGTTGCTGATTGATCGAAGCGGCAAGGTGCTCGATTCGGGCATTGAAAAGAAGGCGGCAAACATGTTGCTCAATCGGGCAGCACAAACAAGTTTGAAACGCCTCGACCAAGTTGTGCCTTTTCCCGACAACACTTTTTCGGGCAAGGATAAATACCGCTTTAGCGCCACGCTTGTATACAACATTGAGCAATAACTAAAACCACTTCTGCTCCACTCATGATGTTCAAGAGGAAAGCGTTTTGAAACTCAATACTTTATTTGCAACGTTGCTGGCCGTTGGGGTTGGCGGCTGGACTTTGTCTGCGCTCGCGCAAGATTCAGTTGATATAGGTGACGTTAAAGTAACCGGCCAAAGTCTGGGCAATGGCCATATGGTTCAGGAAGACTCGGCCAAGGCGCGCTCAACGGTAACCAAAGAGGCGATGGACGAAATGGCACCCACTGCCAACGCCCTCGACAAACTCAAGTACACGCCCGGCATCAACGTGTCCAGCACCGACGCCTCGGGCCTCAGCGGCACCAGCTTCACCATGCGCGGCATGAACTCCGACCAGGTCGGCGTCTCGGCTGACGGCATCCCGATCAACGACTCGGGTGACTACTCGATCTATCCAAACTTGCTCGGCGACCCTGAGAACTTCAGTGAAATATTCGCCACTCAAGGTTCTTCGGAAATTGACGGCCCGCATATTGGTTCCAGTGGTGGCAACATCGGCCTGGTGACCCTGCGCCCGACGAAAGACTTTGGTGTTTTCGTTAAACAAGCAGTGGGTTCCAACAGCCTCGACAAATCGTTTGTACGTATTAACACCGGCGATATTAACGGTTTTAAAACCTATATATCGGCTTCGCACACCGAAGGTGATAAGTGGCGCGGTAAAGGTGTTGTACGCGCAGACAAAGTTGAATGGAACACCTTGTTTGAAGACGGCAATGGCAACTCGACCAACGCCATCATTAAATACAACCGCCAGGACAACTATAACTACAACACGCTGAGCAAGGCGCAGTTCGAGAAGTCGGGTCGCAGCCTTGATTACGCAGAAAACCCGATCTACAACAGCAGCGGCAAGTTGACCTCGTATTACAAGATCAACCGCAACCCGTTTGAAAACCTGTCCGCCACACTGACCCAGCGCTTCCAGCTGCGCGACGACCTGTCACTGTCCATCGCGCCTTACTACATGTGGGCCAACGGCGGCAGCTTCAGCGGCCAGACCGCCTCCGCCCTGTCGTCCACCAGCAGCAAAGCCGGCAACTACGACCTCAAGGGCCTGCCGTACGACACCTACTACCGCCCTTCCTGGACCGAAACCTGGCGTACAGGTATCTACAACAAGCTGAAATGGGACATGAACGAGTCCCACAGCATCGACCTGGGCTACTGGTACGAGCGCGCTCGTCAGCGCCAGACCCAGCCATTTATCAGCATCGATGCCAACGGCGCGCCAAGCGACATCTGGGGCGATTACAACTCCGGCAACCAGGTTAAAGACAACAATGGCGTGACCGTACAGGGCCGCCATCAGTACACCGTTACCCCGGCGCAGAAACTCTCGCTGCAAGACACCTGGATCGTGACACCCGACCTGACCCTGGTCGGTGGCCTTGCTTACCAGTACGTCGAGCGTGACGGTAACAACCTCGGCGACCTGTACAACAAGCCTGAAAAGCGTGACGCCAAGTACCACCAGTTCCTGCCGAACTTCAGCGCCCGCTACCAGATCAACGAGCAGAACCAGGCGTTCTACAACATCACCCGCAACATGCGTACACCGCCTAACTACGTGCTGTACAACGTCGGCGACTCGATCAGCACCAAGCCTGAGCTGAGCTGGAACCAGGAACTGGGCTGGCGCTTCACCAAGGACGACATGGCGTTGAGCGCAACGCTGTTCCACATTTCGTACCGCGACCGTCAGTTGTCGACCACCAACTCGGATGGCGACTACGAGATGCTCAACGTCGGCAGTGTGGTCAACAAAGGTCTGGAACTGGAGTGGAGCGGCCTGCTGCCGTACAACTTCAACTACTACACCTCGTACACCTACACCGATTCCGAGCAGAAAGACGACATCTCGATCCGCAACAAAAACCTGCCGACCGCGGGCAAGCAACTGGCTAACGTGCCGAAAAACATGCTTAACGCCAGCATCGGTTGGGACAACAAACGCTACTACGCCAACATCGCCGGCAAGTACGTCGGCAGCTACTACGGCGACTTGACCAACGACCAGGAAATCGCTGGGCGTACCACCGTTGACCTGAGCGCCGGTGTGCGCCTGCCGATCGACAAAAAGATCTTCAAGTCTGCCGCCATTCGCGTCTCGATGCTCAACGTCTTCGACAAGGAATACCTGTCGTCGGCACGCACCGTGGTGCTCAACGCCGCGCCGGTTAACGGTCTGAACGCTGCAACGCCGTACTACAACGTCGGTGAAGAACGTACTGCCATGGTTTCGTTTGAAGCCAACTTCTAACCCTTGATTTGACCTGTAACCAGGTCCGGCTAAACAGCGGGCCTGGGCTGTACCCACCCATAGGAAGAACCTGATGAACATGAATCTGCTGCACGATCTCACTTTCTACGTCATGTACGGCGCTGCTGCGCTGGCCGCCTTTGTCGTCGTTGAACGTTGCATCTTTTTCAGCTACTCCCTGCGCAAGGCCCGCCAACTGGTCCCGGCCATCAGCGGCAAAGTGCGCAGTGTCGATGACCTGCCAGCAGCCTTGACCCAACGTGACAGCCTGCCGCTGCAACTGCTTTCGCAGATTTACGACGGCCGTCGTCAACTGCACTCGCACCAGGAACTCGAAGACCTCGGCCAGGCCATTTACATCTCCATGCGCGGCAAGCTGTCCCACAGCCTGTGGATCCTCGAAGCCGTCGTCGCCGGCGCACCGCTGCTGGGTTTGCTCGGCACCATCATGGGCATCATCGACACCTTCAAGGCCCTGGCCGAAGCCGGTGTTTCCGACCCGGGTGAAGTGTCCCGCGGTATCGGTACGGCGCTGTACGCCACCGCGCTGGGTATCGCCATTGCACTGGTGGGCATGGTCTTCAACAGCCATTTGCAAGACCGCCTGGAACTGATCAACGACAACCTGAAAATGCTTCTGCTGCGCGCAGGCCTGGGCACTCAATACGTCGCCTCCCCTACGCCTGCCGCCTCGCTGGCCGGCCAGCCACGTACCGCCTGAGCCAAGCCAAGGAGCCCCCATGTCGAATGTATTCTCGCGCCTGTGCCAGGCCAGCCTGATTCTACCGCTGGCCCTGGCAATAGCCGCCTGTAACCCGCCCGGCAAAACGGTCGAGGTCAACATTGCTGCCATCAACGACTTCCACGGCAACCTCGCACCCAACCCGTTCACCTACGCCGATGCCTCGGCGCCGGGTGGCAAGGTGACGATGCAGGCGGGCGGTATCAACGCCCTCAGCGGTGTGGTCAGCGAATTGCGCAAAAAAGACCCGCAAACGCTGTTGGTCGGCGCCGGGGACATGATTGGGGCCAGTCCGCCGATGTCTGCCATGTGGGCCGACGAGCCGACGTTGACGGCTCTCGGCACCCTGGGGCTGAAATTCAGCGTGATCGGCAACCATGAACTGGATCAGGGCACGATCGAGTTGCAACGCCAGATCAACGGCGGCTGCGACTCACCGCGCCCGGAAAAGGCCTGTCTGTACAGCAAGGATTACAAAGGCACGCGCTTCCCCTATGTGGCAGCCAACCTGATGGACGCACAAACCGGCAAGACGCTCTTTCCGGCTTACCAGATTGAAGAAGCCAACGGCGCGAAAATCGCGTTCGTCGGTGCCGTGCTGCGCAATGTGTCGACCTATGTCAGCACCCAAAGCATGAACGGTCTGTACACCATCGATGAAGCCGAAGCGGCCAACGCGCTGCTGCCAGAACTGCACAAGCAAGGCGTGGATGCGGTGATCATGGTGATTCACCAGGGCGGCGAAACCGCCGAATCCTTCGACAAGACCGATTGCAGCCAGCTCAAAGGCGACATTCTCGACGTGACCAACCGTCTGGCCCCGGAAATCAAAGTGGTGATCACTGCGCACACCCACCAGGGCTACATGTGCCGCCTGGGCGACAAACTCATCACCCAGGCCAGCTCGTACGGGCGTCTGGTCACGCACTTGAACCTGAAGATCGACACCAGCAAGCACCAGTTGCTGGATGCCAAGGCCGAAAACATTGTGGTCGACCCCAAACGCTACCAGCCGATGCCAGAAATCGCTGCGCAGCAGGCCGAAGTCGAAGCCCGCAGCCATGAGCAACTGAACAAGCCCATCGCGCGCATGGCCGCGACAGAAGTCAAACGTACCCTCAACGCCGCAGGCGAGTCCGCCATGGGCGACCTGGTGTCCGATGCGCAATTGCATGCCACTCGTTCGCTGGGTGCGCAAGTGGCGTTCATCAATCTCGGCGGGATCCGTACCGACCTGATTCTCGACCCGGGCCAGGACCAACTCAGCTACAGCCAGGTGGCCTCGGTCCAGCCCTTCAACAACACCCTGAACATCCTCACCCTGACCGGCGCGCAACTAAAACAACTGCTGGAACAACAGTGGCAAAACAACGGTTTCGGCTTTTACCCGTTGCAACCGTCGTCTTCGCTGACCTACAGCTGGGATGCCAGCAGACCTCAAGGTGACCGGGTACTGGCCAACAGCATGAAAATTGACGGTGTGCCGGTGATTGCCGACTACCCGTACCAAGTCACGGTCAACTCGTTTATGGCCGGCGGCGGCGATAACTTTACGGTCTTCAAGGACGCCAGCGAACGTCTGGACACCGGCCTCAATGACCTCAATGCGTTGATCGACTACCTGCAAGTCAACGACCGCGCCGGTAACCCGGCGGGCGAACACACTCCCGCGCAGCGCATTCACAAGGTCGACGATGCATTGGCCAAGAGTGCCCAACGATGAGCCGCACTGCCCAAGCGCAAGCACTTTACGAGCGCCTGCTGCCCGAGGCCATTGCGGCCTCGCAAGCCGCCTGGTGCCCGCACTCGGACTTCCCTGTCGGGGCCGCGTTGCTGACCGCGGATGATCAGATCATCCGCGGCTGCAACGTCGAAAACGTCTCGTACGGGCTGACCAACTGCGCTGAACGTAGCGCACTGTTCAGCGCCATCGCCCAGGGGCATGCCCCCGGCAGCTTCAAGGCGATGCTGGTGTATGCCCCCAAAGTGGCGCTGATTTCCCCCTGCGGCGCCTGCCGTCAGGTCATGCACGAACTCATGCTTGCTCACTGCCCGGTGTTTTGCGTCGGGCATCAAGAATCGGCCAGCCGCGACTGGACCATCGAGCAACTGTTACCCGGCGCTTTCCGTTTTTAACGACCCACTGCCCTGCCCGCCGCAGCACCCAACAGAGGTGCAGGCGATTTTGATGCTTTACACATGGGAATGCAGTCATGAGCTTCATTGGTGTAGGTGTATTGATCCTTCTGGCGGTCTTGCTCTCCAGCAACCGCCGGGCGATCAAGTTACAAACAGTGGGCGGAGCCTTTTTACTGCAAGCAGGCGTCGGTGCATTCGCGCTGTACGTGCCATGGGGGCAGACCACCCTGGCGGCCATTTCCAACACCGTTTCGTCGCTGCAGGACTATGCCAACGAAGGGATCAGCTTTCTCTTCGGGCCGCTGGCCAGCGAGAAGATGTTCGAGGTGTTCGGCCATCAGGGGTTTGTATTTGCGATCAAGGTGTTGCCGCTGATTGTGTTCTTCAGCAGCTTCATTGCCATTCTTTATTACCTGGGCGTGATGAACGTGATCATCCGGGTGATCGGTGGCGCATTGCACCGCCTCTTGGGCACCAGCCGCACCGAGTCGATGTCGGCCACCGCCAACATCTTTGTCGGCCAGTCCGAAGCGCCGATGGTGGTGCGCCCGTTTCTGGCCAGCATGACCCGCAGCGAACTGTTCGCGGTGATGGCGGGCGGCCTGGCCTCGGTGGCCGGTTCTGTGTTGATCGGCTACGCCAGCCTCGGCATCGAGCTTAAATACCTGATCGCTG
Organism: Pseudomonas sp. HY2-MNA-CIBAN-0224; assembly: GCF_040310285.1. Classification (NCBI taxonomy): domain Bacteria; kingdom Pseudomonadati; phylum Pseudomonadota; class Gammaproteobacteria; order Pseudomonadales; family Pseudomonadaceae; genus Pseudomonas; species Pseudomonas sp. HY2-MNA-CIBAN-0224. The sequence continues at coordinate 52,276 of NZ_JBEOPQ010000030.1, forward strand.
CCAGCTTTATGGCCGCCCCCGGCGGGCTGCTGATGGCCAAGCTGATGGAGCCTGAAACCCACCTGCCCCATGACGACCCGAGCTGCGTTGAGGTCTACCCCGAGGACAAACCGGCCAACGTCATCGACGCTGCGGCACTGGGCGTCAGCAACGGCCTGCACCTGGCACTCAACGTCGGCGCCATGCTGCTGGCCTTTATCGCCCTGATCGCCATGTTCAACGGCATTCTCGGCTGGTGCGGCGCCTGGTTCGGCCTGCCGCACCTGAGCATGCAACTGATCCTCGGCCACCTGTTTGCGCCGCTGGCCTTCCTGATTGGCGTGCCGTGGAGCGAAGCCACGGTTGCTGGCGGATTTATCGGTGAAAAACTAGTGCTCAACGAATTTGTTGCTTACGTCGACTTCGCGGCTTACATCGATCCGGTGCAAGCGGCAAGCAAAGGCGTCAGCGTGTTGTCGGCCCACACCCAAGTCATCGTGACCTTTGCCCTGTGCGGTTTTGCCAACCTCTCATCGATCGGCATCATCCTCGGCGGCCTGGGGGTCATGGCCCCCTCCCGGCGCAAGGACCTCGCTCGCATGGGCCTGCGCGCCGTCACCGCCGGGACATTGTCTAACCTTATGAGTGCAGCACTGGCCGGCGTGTTTATTTCACTGTGAAACGCACCTTATTACCCCAACAGGCGCCCGCCACTGACCGGGCGCCCTTGAAAGATCGAAGAACCGACATGAATGACACCGAACACCAACTGGCACGTCGAGTCATCGCCCTGCTGGACCTTACCTCACTCAACGCCGACGACACCGACGCCAGCATTCAGGCGCTATGCCGCAAGGCCCTGACCCCGATCGGGCCTGTCGCCGCAGTGTGTGTCTACCCGCAGTTTGTCCGTTTGGCGCGCAGCACCCTGAATGCCCTGGGTGGCCACTCGATCCAGGTAGCCACCGTGTGCAACTTCCCCACAGGCGATGCGCCGCTGGCCGAGGTGCTCGAGCAAATTCGCCAGGCACTGGCAGACGGGGCCAACGAAATCGACGTGGTTTACCCCTACCGCGCCCTGATTGGCGGCGACGAACAACGTGGGCGCGAACTGGTCGCCGCCTGCAAAGCGCTGTGCGAAGGCCGCGCGCTGCTCAAAGTGATCCTCGAAACCGGCGAACTCAACGCCTTGCTGATCCGCCGGGCGAGCATCGATGCCATCCAAGCCGGCGCCGACTTTATCAAGACCAGCACCGGCAAAGTGAAGGTCAACGCCACCCCTGAAGCAGCTGAATTGATGCTGCATGTGATCGCCAAAACCAATTCGAACGTCGGCTTCAAGCCCGCAGGCGGCATGCGCATGCTGGGCGACGCAGCGGTGTACCTGTGGCTGGCCGAACACACGCTTGGCAAAGCCTGGATCTCGCCACGCCACTTGCGCTTTGGCGCGTCCAGCCTGCTCGACAACACGCTTGAACTCATCGGCCTGAGTGCCAACACCCCAGCGCAAGGAGCGTACTGATGAACTGGTTGCCACAAGAAGTCATTCGCCGCAAAAGCGCAGGCCTGCCCCTCAGCGACAGCGATATCCAGCGCTTTGTTCGCGGCATCACCGACAACAGCATTGGCGAAGGCCAGATCGCCGCCTTCGCCATGGCCGTGATGCTCAAGGGCATGACAGTGCAGGAACGCGTCGCCCTGGCGCTGGCCATGCGCGACTCAGGGCAAGTCATGAGCTGGAACCTGCCGGGCCCTGTGGTCGACAAACACTCCACCGGCGGGGTCGGTGACATGGTCAGCCTGCCGCTGGCACCACTGCTGGCCGCCTGCGGCTGTTACGTGCCGATGATCTCAGGGCGCGGCTTGGGCCACACCGGCGGCACCCTCGACAAACTCGACAGCATCCCCGGCTACAACAGCCTGCCTTCCCCCGAGCGCTTGCAGGCCATCGTCGCTGACGTCGGCTGCGCAATCATTGGCCAGACCGGTGATCTGGCCCCGGCCGACAAGCGCCTGTACTCGATTCGCGACGTGACCGCGACCGTCGAATCCATCGACCTGATCACCGCCTCGATCCTCAGCAAAAAGCTCGCGGCGGGCCTCGATGTGCTGCTGATCGACGTCAAAGTGGGGAACGGCGCGTTTATGTCCACCGCCGACAACGCCGTAGCCCTGGCCGACTCGCTGGTGTCCGGAGCCAACGGCGCCGGGGTCAAGACCCGCGCCCTGATCACCGACATGAACCAGCCGCTGGCGCGCTCGGCGGGCAACGCGCTGGAGGTCGAAGAAGCGATTGCCCTGTTGCGCGGTGAAGTGCGCAGCGAGCGCCTGTGGGAAGTAACCCTGGCGCTGGCCACCCAAGTGCTGCTCTGTGCAGGCCTGGCCAGCAGCGCCGAACAGGCCCGTGAGCACTTGCTCGACGCCTGGCGCAGCGGTGAAGCCCTGCGCCGCTTCTCACGTATGGTCGAAGCACTCGGCGGCCCGGCCGACCTGGTCGAGCACCCGCAGGCCTACCTGGCCTCAGCCGAGGTAGTGATCCCGGTTTGCGCCCCGGTGTCGGGCGTGGTCAACAGCATTGATACCCGGGCCATCGGCATTTGCGTGGTGTCTTTGGGAGGCGGCCGCCTGCACCCGCAAGACCGCATCGACCCGAGCGTGGGCCTCAGCCAGTTGAAGCTCCCCGGCGAACACGTTGAGGCCGGTCAACCGTTGGCCATGGTGCATGCCAGCAACCCGTTCAAGGCCGAACAAGCTGCCAAGGCCGTGCTTGCGGCCTATACCATCACCGAGCACACCGACAGCGCCTCGCCGTTGATCGTGCAATTGTTGATGGAGGCTTCATGAGCCGGGCACTGCTGCTGGTGCTCGACTCTTTCGGCATTGGCGCCAGCGCCGATGCCGACGCCTTTGGTGACAGCGGGACCAACACCTTGTTGCATATCGCCCAGGCCTGCGCCCGTGGCGAAGCCGACACCCCACAACGCCAAGGGCCGCTGCACTTGCCCAACCTGGCCCGCCTCGGGCTGGGGCATGCCGCGGCATTAAGCGCCGGGGTGTTCCCGCCCGGCCTGCCAGCCGATAGTCCGGTTGATGGCGCCTACGGCTACGCCCGTGAGCTGTCCAGCGGCAAAGACACACCGTCCGGGCACTGGGAAATGGCCGGTGTCCCGGTGCTGTTTGAGTGGGGTTACTTTACCGAACAGCAAAACAGCTTCCCGCCCGAACTGCTGGCGGCTTTGATCGCACGGGGCAACCTGCCGGGCATTCTCGGCAACTGCCACGCCTCCGGCACAACCATTCTTGAGCAACTGGGCGACGAGCATCGGCGCAGCGGCAAGCCGATTCTCTACACCTCGGCCGACAGCGTGTTGCAAATCGCCGCCCACGAGGACGACTTTGGTCTTGAGCGGTTGCTGGCCCTGTGCGAAATCGCCCGTGAATTGTGCGATGCGTACACCATCGGCCGGGTCATCGCCCGACCCTTTAAAGGTGATAGCCCGAGCACCTACGTGCGCACGGGCAACCGCCATGACTACACCGTGCCGCCGCCCGCCCCGACCGTACTTGACCGCTTGTGCGAGGCCGGTGGCCAGGTATTTGCCGTGGGCAAGATCGGCGATATTTTTGCCCACCGTGGTATCAGCCGTTTGTACAAGGCCGACGGTAACGATGCGCTGTTCGACGCCACCCTCAGCGCGCTGGCCGATGCCCCGGACCGCACGTTGATTTTCAGCAACTTTGTCGACTTCGACATGCTTTACGGCCATCGCCGTGACATCCCCGGCTATGCCGCAGCGCTGGAGGCCTTCGACCGGCGCCTGCCCGAGTTGCTCGCGCAGATGCGCCCTGACGATCTGCTGCTACTTGGCGCCGACCATGGCTGCGACCCCAGCTTTGCCGGCAGCGATCACACCCGCGAACACATTCCCGTGTTGGCCTGGGGCGCAGGCATCACGCCTGTCAGCCTCGGCGAACGCGACAGTTTTGCCGATTTTGGCCAGACCCTGGCTGATTTCTTCAGGCTACCGCCATGCTCCCATGGGCGGTCTTTTCTTCACGAAACACCGGCGCGAGGCAACTGATCATGGCCACTGTGCACATCAACGCCGAACCTGGTGCCTTTGCAGACACCGTGCTGATGCCCGGCGACCCGCTGCGCGCCAAGATGCTCGCTGACACCTACCTGACCGACGTAGTGCAGGTTAACGGCGTGCGCAACATGCTGGCTTACACCGGCCGCTTTAACGGCCAGCGAATCTCGGTGATGGGCTCCGGCATGGGCATCCCCTCGGTGTCCATCTATGCCCACGAACTGTTCAGCCAGTTTGGCGTGGAGCAGATCATCCGCGTCGGCAGTTGCGGCTCGGTGCAGCCCCACGTACAGCTCAGCGAGCTGGTCATCGCCATGGGCGCCTGCACCGATTCCAGCGTCAACCGCAAACGTCTGGCAGGCCACGACTTTGCCGCCATCTGCGATTACCGCCTGCTTGAACGCGTGGTGCGGCAGGCAGACACGCAAAAACTGCCGGTACACATCGGCAATATTTTTTCCGCCGACCTGTTCTATGAACCAGAGGCCGGGCTGTTTGAACGCATGCAAAAAATGGGCTTGCTGGCCGTAGAGATGGAAGCGGCCGGGCTGTATGGCGTTGCCGCCGAGCTGGGTAAAAAAGCCCTGACCGTCCTCACCGTCAGCGACCACATCCTCACCGGCCATAAGCTCAGCGCCCAACAACGCCAGGACGGCTTCCACGCCATGATGCAGTTGAGCCTGGAGGCGCTGACCACTCCGTAACCCCTGACGCTTAAGACCAACACTTCCCTACTTGCCTGGATCGATCCACCATGAAATTCCTCCGTGCCCCTATCGCCATTGCGCTGAGCGTCCTGTGCCTGAGCGCCTGCACCCCCCATCACAGCGCCGACACAGCGCGGGTGTCGCTGATGACCTATAACGTCGAAAACCTCTTCGATACCGTGCACGACGAGGGCAAGGACGACTACGCCTACCTGCCCCTGAGCGTCAAGCAAGCTCACCCGGAATACCTCGCCACCTGCACCAAAATTGACGTGGCGGCGTGGCGCAAGGAATGTGAAGAAAACGACTGGACCGACGCCCTGCTCAACGAAAAACTCAAACGCCTGAGCGCCGTCATCCAGCAGATCAACCAGGGCCGAGGCCCGGACATCCTGATGCTCGACGAAGTTGAAAACATCAACGTGATTGAGCAGCTCAACAGCCACCTCGGCAAGTCGAACTACCAGACGCGCGTGCTGATCGAAGGTTGGGATGCGCGGGGTATCGATACCGCTGTGCTCAGCCGTTTACCGCAATGGGACAAGGCCCGCCTGCACCGCGTGCCGTACAAAGCCCTGGGCAACGAAGACCAGGAACGCGTGAGCAAAACCCGCGGCATCCTTGAAGTACGCTTATTGCTGCCGGGTGGCCAAAAGGCCGCCGTGTTCGCCGTGCACCTGCCGTCTGGCGGCGCCCCGGGCTACCTGCGCCAGCAAGCCGTGGCGTATCTGGCACAACTCAAAAGCGAACTGCCAAGCGATGTGTTGCCCATTGTCGGCGGTGACTTCAACATCAATGCCGGGGAAGAAAAACAGAACGGCTACATCGCCAAAGACCTGGCCAGCACCTGGGCGGTCTCGCAATTCATTGGCTGCAATGACTGCAAAGGCAGCTACTACTACCACACCAAGCGCGAGTGGTCGTTCTTCGACATGCTGCTATTCCCCAAGCAAATGACCAGGGCGGGCGGCTTCAATGGCTGGCAAGTTGACCCTGCGAGCATCCGGTTGGCCCACAGCAGCCCGTACCAGGTCAATCGCTGGGGCAGTCCGGCACGTTTTGACAGTGCCCGGCATGCCGAAGGCGTTTCTGACCACTGGCCGCTGTACGCAGAAATCTTCCGCCCTGCGCCTTGAAAAAGCGGGCCGGTCGGCCGTCTGTTCAGGCGGCTGACCTGATTTTTGTAAATGATTTGAACTATGCTACGCACGCATAGGCCCGAGCTGCTCCTTCGCCCGAATATGGAATTCGATGACCAATCCTAAAGTTAAAATCCGTCGAAAAAACGTCGAAAAAATCCTTTTAGCTGCGGAGAAAATTTTTGCCGAACAAGGCTATGCCGGGACCAAAATGGCCGACATTGCCCTGCATGCCGAACTGCCACGCTCCAACCTGCATTACTACTTCACCACCAAGGAAGACCTCTACCGCGAGGTGCTGGTCAACCTCCTCGGCACTTGGGATCTGGAAGGCGACTGCTTTGTGCAGTTCGACGACCCGCGCGTGGTACTGACCAGCTACGTGATGAAAAAAATGACCCACTCGCGTTTGCGCCCCCACGGCTCAAAACTCTGGGCCAACGAGATCATGCGCGGTGCGCCCCTGTTTCAGGACATGCTTGAAGAACACATGTCCAAGGGCGCCAAATTCATGGAAGAGAAGATCCGCCAGTGGGTTGAAGAAAAACGCATCAACCCGGTCGAGCCTTCTGCCCTGCTGTACATGATCTGGGCCTCGACCCAGCACTACGCGGACTTCGACTACCAGGTCAACGTGCTCAACGGCCACCAGCCGCTGTCAGACCAACAGTTCGACCAGGCGGTACAAACCATCACCACGGTCATCCTGCGCGGCATCGGGCTGGAGCCGTAGGCTGCCCTTACCCCCTTGTAGGAGCGAGCTTGCCTCGCGATCTTTTGATCTTTGAAAAGATCGCGAGGCAAGCTCGCGCCGACACCATTATTAACCCCCCACCC